>JANMLE010000895.1:0-4672 GCA_031372385.1 Planctomycetota bacterium
GTTCGACGCCCCCGTCGTGTCACACTGTTCGTTGATCAAGTTGATACCGGTTGAAGGGAGAGGCCCTCATGTCCAAGATCCCGTTCGTGGCGCTGTTGTTCATTGCCGTGACTCAATTGTCCTCGCCGGCGTGGAGTGCGACGCACTGGCTGGCTCCAACGACGGCCGCTGTTTGGATGCAGAACGATCCGGCCAAGCCGGCCACTGATCCGAAGGCGTTTCAGCAACTGTTGGAACGGATCAACAAGCTGGAAGCGGAGGTCGAGCGGCTGAAGAACGGCGCGCCGGGTCAGCCGAAAGACCCCAACGCCGGTCAGATCTTCACGCTGGTGGATGCCGCCCACATCGGCATGGTCTATCTTCCCAACGGCCAGTCGCGCTTCGTCGCACTGCAACTGATCGTCGCGAACTCCACCGGCAAGCCGATCTCTCTGGCTCAGGACCAGATCACCGCTGACATCGACGGTGAAGTCCGCAAGCTGGAAACCATTCCCCCGGAAATCGCCAACCAGGGGTTTCAGTACAAGGCGCAGGGCTACAACCTGCAAACCATGCAGCCCGAGAAGAGTCGCACGGTTCCGCCCGGCGGACAGATCTCGTTCTGGCTCGTCTTCCCCAAGGTGGCCGCCGCAAACACGATCCCCAAGGTCAAGGTGAAGCTGACGCTGGGCGACACCAAGAAAGAGATCGACGTCAACGCGGTCCAGCGCGCCATGCTCGGCTTGGAAACCCGACAGATCGGCCCGCGCGGCTGTCTGGCGCTGATGACCATCACCGGCACGATGACGATGTTCAACACTCAAGCTTTGGTCGACGAGATGGAACGGGTCGTGTCCCAGAAGATCGCGCGAGTCGTCGTCCGCTGGAGCGTCGATGCGCCCCAACCCGATGCCCAGATTCAAAACTGGTTGCAGAATTCGACGTCGACCTTGGGCCAGGTTCGCAACGTCAACGAGATGTTTCCGTCGGTCCCGGCGGCGCTGCGTGAGTTTCATCTGGTGAAGTTCTCGGACAAGGACAACGCGGCAAACGGGTATCGCGTGAACAACGCGGGTCCGACCCGCATTCATGCCAGTTCGTCCGACGCCGTCGGTGCCGCGCTGCGGACGGCCTTCGTGGCGCTGCCGCGCGACGAACTGTTGCAGGAAATCCGCGAAGGCGACCCGCTGACCCGGTCGGCCGCACTGGCGTTCGGCGGCACCCGACTCGACACCGAGCATCTGCCGCTGATCTTTCAATGGGTCACCGACAAGGATGTCGACGTCCAGAAGGCGGCCGTGCAGACCCTCAGCCACTTCGGTGAACCCGAGGCGGTCGAGAAGCTGGTCTTCCACGTCAAGCGCAACGCCGAGCCGCTGTCGAGCACGGCGATTGAAAGCCTGGCGGGATCGCGCTTCGGAACGGCGCACGAGGCACTGCTCGAACTGCTGAAGAACGAGCCCCCCGAGTCGAAGAAGCGGATCGTCCAAGTGCTGGCCCGGTATCCGCGGCCGGTCTGGTCCGAAACTCTCTATGAATTCGCCAGCGACCCGCGCGACGGCCTGAACCTCGACGCGGTCAAAGCCCTGGTCCAGGTCGGGCATCCCAAACTGGTCGACATCCTCGAAGCGGGCCTGAAGGGGGCCGACAAGCCGCTGCGCGACCTCTGCTTCCAAACGCTGGCCAACCGGACCGACGAGCGCAGCGAAAAGCTGGCGGTCGATCTGACGCTCGCCCAATTGAAGGACTCGCCACCGGACCCCGTCATGCAACAGTTGCTGGTGCGCACGAAGGACGCCCGAGCCCTCCCGCTGTTGCTGGAACATCTCAACCGGGCGGGCGACCACAACGCCGTGATCACACTGCTGGTGCAGATGGGCGATCAAACCGTGGCCGAAAAACTGGCGCAGAAATATCCGACCCTGCAAACCCCTGCCGAGAAGGCCCAGGTTCTCACCGGTCTGCGACAGTTCCGCCATCCGAAGTTCCGTGAGTTCGCCGGTGCCGCCCTGCTGACGAATGACAGCACGCTGGTCTCCACCGCGGCCAACACGCTGATGCAGGAGGGGCACCCCGAAGGTGAGAAGCTGCTGATCGCGGCGTTGGAAAAGCAAACCACCGCGTATCTGCTGCACAACATCACCAATGCCCTGGCCAACTACGGCACCCCCGGCGCCCGCGCCGCGCTGCTGAAGGCGAAAGAGTCGAGCGACGTCAACAAGCAGAACTACGCCAAGAACGCGCTGCTGCAGATCAAGCAGCGGTCGCCGGGATATCAGTACGTTTCCCAGGGAGTCCAGCGCTTGATGAACCCCGTCGACCCCAAAGACAAGGAGGCCAAGAAAGCGCAGGAAAAGGAAGCCCTCGAATTCTTCGAACTCGCCCTGCAACTCGATCCGCAAATGGCCGAAGCCTATGCCGGACGCGGCAAGCTGCGTCTGCGACAGGAAAAGCTGGCGGACGCCGGCAAAGATTTCGAAAAGGCCATCGAACTGAATCTGGAACCCGAAGACGGCGAAGTTGTGACCGGCCTGGCCCTGTCGAAAGTCGTGGATGGCAAGCTGGACGACGCCATCAAGCTGATCGAAGCGGGCCGGCCAAAACACAAGGACGCGCGCAACGGCCTGTACCTCTACAACACGGCCTGCGTCTACAGCCGGTCCGTCCAGTATCTGCGGGAACACAAGGAGGTTCCCGACGCGGAGAAGAAGATCGAGGACTATCGCAAGAAGGCTCTGGCGGACTTGGAGCAATCCATCAAGCAGGGTTTCGTCGACCACGAATGGATGGCCAAGGATCCGGACTTTAAGACCCTCGGCGAAGACCCCGACTTCAAGAAACTGCTCGGCACGAAACCAGCGGCCAAGCCCGCGGATGACAAGCCCGACGACGAGTGACACAGTAGGCGGAAGGCGATCGACCCGTAGGACGGATTTCCAATCCGTCCGGGATTGACGGACGGATTGGAAATCCGTCCTACGTTTTGGCAGGTGATCTCGTTCAGACTCCCTGACCTCCAGCCTTCGGTCTCCAGCCTTCAGCCTGAGAAACTCGATGACCCCAGACATTCAACGCCTCGGAGTCACCCGGCGCTGGTCGGACGCGGTCCTGTTTGGCAACACGGCGCACTTCGTCGAAGTGGCCGATGATCCCGCTCAGCCGATCCGCGGTCAGGTCACACAGATCCTGGACCAGATCGACGCGCGATTGAAGTCGATCGGCAGCGACCGCACCCGCTTGTTAAAGGTCCAGATCTTTCTGACAGATCTGGCCAACGGTCCGGTCTTGAACGAACTGTGGGATGCGTGGGTTCCCGAAGGCCATGCGCCGTCGCGGGCCTGTGTCCAAGCGGGACTGTGTCCAAGCGGGACTGGCTCCCGGATATCTGGTTGAAATGGTCATCACTGCGGCCTTGCTGAAGCCGGTGTGATTTCCCATTCTCAGTACTTCCAATTCGGTCTTTCGCCGTAGCTGAATTCGCAAGAATTCAGCCGATGTTCGCAACCCTCTGAACTCTTGCGAGTTCAGCTACGGTGAAAACTTGGAACGACTCTTTCTCAATCCACGAACCACGATTCCTTTTCTCGAACGGCGACGATGTGACGGAGACACCTCAACCAAACCCATCATCCGCACCGGCATTCGCGACCGAGACGCCTCGCGTGGCCCAAAGGGTGCTGGATGTCGAACGTCAGTTTCGTGAGCGTGATTCGGGTGCGTTCTTCGTCCTGCCGCGCGTCGTGCGGCGCGTCCTGCAGAACCAACTGAACATCACCACCCCGTGGCTGCCGCCTCCGCACCGCAAGTCGTGCGTGGTGGAACGCGATCAGTTGCTGTGGCTGGTCGCGCGGGATGAACTGGGGGTCGAACCCGATGCCGTGCTGCCGCAGCGGTTGATCCTGATCGCGCGGCCGGAAGAGGACCGTCTCGACGAATACTCGCGTGACGCCCTGCTGCGGTACTACTGGCGTCTGCTGTTCCATGCGCGGATCGACTTCGAACTGGAGCTCAAGACGTCGACGAGCCGTCTGACCACCGCCGAATTGAGGCGGCGGATCGATGCGCTGGGACAAACTCAGTTCGACGAAGTCCGCTCGGTCCTGCGTTCCGAACACATGTTGCGGCGGCCGGAGGATTCGCGCCACGTCTACGCGGAGTTCGTTGCCGTCTATCACGAGCTGCGCGCGTTCGCCCCGAATCTGGTGCCGTTGTACTTTCCGTCGCTGGGGACCGACGAAGAGATCCTGCGGACGATTGGTCCCGATTGCGACGCCGCATCCCTGCTCGATGCGATCCGCCCCGCCGAGTTGTCGGCCGCGGCACCGGTGCCGGTGGTTCCAGCCCCGTCTCCCGCGGTCGAGGTGCTGCTCGAAGCATCACCAATCAATCTGACGGCGCGGTCGCCCCGCAAGTACGCTGCGCTGGTGCGCCGCGCGCTGCGGCTCAGAGTCTCCGGCAACAACGTCCGCGCCGCACTCGTCCGGCGGCTGGCCTTGGACCTCGCTCCTCTCGACCAGATGAACGATGCGAAACTGGAACTGATCCGCGAGATCGAGTTTCTCGTGTTGCGGTTGCAGGCGGCGCTCGAACTGTCCGACGACGAAGTCCGACCCTGGCTGGCGATGTGCGAACGGCTGCTGCCCGCGGCGCGGCATGGTTTCTGGAACGCCAACGCCCGGCTGCTGTACGACCT
>JANMLE010000899.1:0-2755 GCA_031372385.1 Planctomycetota bacterium
TGTTTGCGAGCCGCCGGCCCGACAAAGAAGCTCAAGTACATCAGTCCCGCGGAGCCGACCAGCGCCACAAGACATCCGATCAATGCGACCTGGTCATCACCGGCACCCTGCATCAAGTTCATCATGTTGGTTCCTTTCCCAAAGGCGACAACTCACCTGTTCCATGTTTCGGCTGAACGGCTTCGCCCGTCCCAGTCGCCAGCCCCGGCCCCGGCCAGATTGACACGAACCGCCGGGAACAGGCCTGTTGGGGTGAGATTGTTCAACGGATGAGTTGACGGGCTCCGCGAAAGAATTCCGATCGGGGCGAGTTTGCGGGCCGGTTGCGACGGTGGAAACTTCCGTGGCCCGGCAATCCTGTTTGAAAGCGGACAAGCCGAGTGAACTCCAGCCTGTTGAATGGGAACGTGGAGCACGTTTTCAACGTGCTCTGGTTCACGAGAAACGGGCACGCTGGAAGCGTACCCCACGATTCTCGGCAGGACGTCAACGCTGCGATATCTTCAACTCGCCCTGCCGCGCGGGATACGTTGTTCGACCTGTGATTCGGCCATTGATAGACTGGCCGCAGTTGCTCCACGTCACTTTTGGGAAGCCCCGCATGACTCCGCTGATTGATTTTCACCGGTTGCAAACGCGCCGGCAGTTCTTCGGTTCGACCGGCCTTCGGCTGGGTGGTGTCGCTCTGGCTTCAATGCTGGGAACTGTTGGCAACGCCTCGAACGCGCGCGCGGCCGAGATGATGAATCCGCCGCTGCCGGGGTTGCCGCACTTTGCCCCCAAGGCGAAGGCGGTGATCTATCTGCACATGAACGGCGGTCCGTCGCAGATCGATTTGTGGGACCGCAAACCGGTGCTGGCCGATCATTTCGACAAGGAACTGCCCGACAGTGTGCGGATGGGGCAGCGGATCACCACGATGACCAGCGGGCAGACCCGGCTGCCGGTGGCACCGTCCAAGTTCAAGTTTGCGCAGCACGGCCGGTGCGGGACATGGGTCAGTGAACTGCTGCCGCACACCGCCAAACTGGTCGACGACATCGCCCTCATCAAGTCGGTTCACACGAACGCGATCAACCACGACCCGGCCTGCACCTTCGTCATGACCGGCAGCGAAGTTCCGGGCAAGCCGAGTCTCGGTTCTTGGCTGTCGTACGGGCTCGGCTGCGAGAGCAACGATCTGCCGGCCTTCGTGGTGTTGACGCCGGTCTGGTCGTCGGGCGCGGCGGCGCAGGCCTTGTTCACCCGCATGTGGAGCAGCGGATTTCTCGCGTCGAGTCACAACGGCGTTGCCCTCCGCAGCGTCGGTGATCCCGTGCTGTATGTCCAGAATCCTCCGGGCGTCCAAGCCGGCGATCGGCGCGTGATCCTCGACGCGATCGGACAGCTCAACAGGCGCAGCTTCGAGCAACTCGGCGATCCCGAAATCCAGACGCGCATCGCGCAGTACGAGATGGCGTTTCGCATGCAGTCCAGCGTTCCGGAACTGACCGACTTGAAGGGCGAAACTCAGGAGACGCTCGACATGTACGGTCCCGAGGTCTTGAAGCCGGGGACGTTCGCCGCCAGTGCGCTGCTGGCGCGGCGAATGATCGAGCGGGGTGTGCGTGGCGTGCAACTGCTGCATCGCGGCTGGGACCAGCATGGCAATCTGCCGCGCGACATCACGTCGCAGTGTTACGACACCGACCAGCCCACGGCGGCGCTGCTGACGGATCTCAAGCGGCGCGGACTGCTCGACAGCACGCTCGTGATCTGGGGCGGTGAATTTGGCCGGACGGTCTATTCGCAGGGAACGCTCACCAAGGAAAACTACGGCCGCGACCACCATCCGCGCAACTTCTGCATGTGGCTGGCGGGCGGTGGCATCAAGGGGGGCGTGACGTACGGCGAGACCGACGATTTCAGTTACAACGTCGTCGCCAACCCGTGCCACGTGAATGACCTGAACGCGACAGTCCTGCACTGCCTGGGGATCGACCACGAGCGGTTCACGTACAAATTTCAGGGACTGGAACAGCGTCTGACCGGGGTCGAACCGCAGCGTGTGATCAGCGAGATCCTCGCATAGTCCTACGACGCTCGCGTGGCAGTTTCGTAGCTGAAAGCTGACGGCAACTCTTCAGCCCGGAGGGCGACAGATGGTAGCCCACGGCGCGAGCCATGGGTTGAGTGGCGAAGTTGGCGTTTTAGCCCGGAGGGCGATACTTCGATGAACCTTCAGCTTCCTTCGATGTGTCGCCCTCCGGGCTGATTGGAGATTGCTGCCGATCTCCCACGGCTTGCGCCGTGGGCTACCATCTGCCGCCCTCCGGGCTGAAACCACCACGACGACGGTCACCAATCACGGCAGCCGAGCGTCGTCAATCGGTGCAACCCTCGGTGGTTGGTTCTCTGCGGCGGGTGGCAGTTCCTCGTAGTTCGACTGTTGGATCGAAGTCGACGAACTCGGCTCGCTTGATCGGGAAGCCGCAATCCGCCGCGCCTGTACTCGACCAGCCAGATGACCGCCGAGCACTCCCGCCACGAACAGCGGAGTTCCGATTACCGGAGCCGCATTCGAGAGCGCGTTGCCGACGTACGATCCGTACGCGGGATACAGCATTTTGTCGGCAGCCTGCTCGTCTTCCAGGGTGCCTTCCGCGCGCAGATAACTGAGCGCGTCGTTGGTGGCCACGGCTTCGTACCACAGGGGCGTCACGGGGAGCAGGTACACCGCCGCGTACGTTCCCTTGTAGTAGCGCCGGGCGAAGTC
>JANMLE010000093.1:0-10399 GCA_031372385.1 Planctomycetota bacterium
ATGGATTCAACAATCGGTCCGGCGGACAGAACCCGCTCAAGATCTCCTACCCGGTGAATGACCGCGACTCTGAACGGGGTCGCGACTCCGACCGGGGTGACGTGACCGAGAGTGTCGTCCCCAGCCGCCCGGCCGTGAAAACGCCCTCGGTGATTCGCGTCAGCCAGTGGGTCGCCACCAAGACGCCGCTCCCGTCGTCGCCGCAGCCGGACAAGTCGGCGTCGATCACCATCGCCGGCACCGGCCGTTAAGTTTCCGCCTTCAATGTGTTGGCCGGGTCGACTGATCCGGCCGACCAGTCACGTCGATCTGAACACGATGGATCCCCGCGACGCCGGCTTCATGCCGGCGTACTTTTTTATTGGTGCTGAGGGACTGAGTCTCTGTTCGGCGCGGGTCTCCTGACCTCGCCGAAACGGCTGACCGAAGGTCTCCTCTTCTGTTTTCAACACGAATGGCGGAGCCCCCATTTCTTTTGGCACCGCGGGGTTGAGACACCGCTCGCGTTACATGCGCCCGGCGTTCGGTTAGACTCACGCCGCATCCCAAGCTTGTCCGTGCGGCTGAAACCGGCCGGGATGAGATCGGGTAGATCTTGGCAGCCTGACTCACCGAGTCGGGCGACGTTGTGGTCATCTATCAAACCTGGGTCCGATCAAGAACGTGTTGCTCGACTCTGAGAGTCCAGCCACCCTCGGGAATTCCACCATGCCGAAGTTGTCTCCCATCGCACGACTTGCCTCTCTCAATCTCGCGGTTCGTGTTGCCATCCGGCTCTGCCTGTTGACCGTGGTCGCCGCGAGCATGCCGGTCCCGAGCGTCCGGGCGGCCGATGACGACGCCTCGACGTCGATCGACTATCCGCTGGTGCTCATCAACGCGGCCGGTGTCGATCGATTGCGCACGAACGCCCGCTTCATGTTTGAAACGGCCGAGCGGCCCGACATGGTCGATGTCGTGGACAAGTGGACGGCCACGACGTTGAAGGAGCTGAAGGGGATCGACCGAACCCGTCCGTTCGGGATGATGCTGTACCTTCCGGCATCGTTCATCGGCACACCGATTGGGATCTCGTACATCCCGATCACCAATCTCGACGACGCGCTGGAGACAATCGCATACGGTCGCGGAGTCGTGACGCCGGTCGATGGCAAGCGGGGATGCAACAACATCCGCTACGGGGAAAGCTTCTCGATTCGCACGCGGCAGATCGGCGGTTATCTGTTTCTGGTCGGGCCCGACGGCGACGAAACCACGATGGACAAGAATTTCCCGGACCCCGTGAAGCTGACCAGCCGGCTCTCCAGCCAGTACGACATCGCCATTTCATTGCAGATCAAAAATGTCCCGCCGACGATGCGGCAACTGTTTCTGGAATACCTCAAGACATCCTCGCAGGCCGAACTGCAACAGCGCGACGAGGAACCCGAGTCGGCCTATCGACTGCGCCGGGCCAACGGTGACAGTTGGCTGGAACTGATCGACAAGGTCGTGACGCAGGGTGAAGAGTTCACAATCGGTGGCCGGATGGATACGGAAACGCAAAAGGCCAACATCGACTTCGAAATCGCCGGCACGTCCGACAGCAAGCTGGCCAAGTTCTTTCAGGACATGGCAGGCAAGCGGACCCATTTTGGCAACCTGCTGACGAATCCCTCGACGTTCACCATGTCGTCGTCGTGGCTGCTGAGCGACAAGCAGCGTCCTCTGCTGGCGAGTTTCTTCGACGCCGCCAAGAAGGACATCGGCGCAGAGACGAAGAAGAACAGCATCCAGGATGTCGGCAAGGTCATCGATCCGCTGTTCAAAGTGTTGATGGCGACGGCGGACGCCGGCCACATCGACCTGATCGTGCAACTGGTCGGGACCGAACCCGGCAAGTTTGCACTGCTCGCCGGGGCCAAGGTGACCGGCAGCCGCAGCCTGCCGAATCAGATGACGGACCTGCTGCAATTCGTCAAAGACAACGCCAATGGCAACGAGGTGCTCGAGAAGCTGGAGATCGGCGCGAACGAGATCGATTCGATCCCGGTCCACCGACTGCCGATCAATCCTCCGGACAAGCCCGGACAGCGCATGTTCGGTGAGGCCGCGCATCTGTACTTCTACCCGTCGCCCCAGGCACTGTGGGTGGCGTTCGGCGGGGATTCCGCGATGGACACTCTGCGCGATTCCGTGGCCCAGGTCGCGCTGCCGCAGGATCCGCAACTCAACCGCAATCGCGTTCCGTTCCTGTTCGTGACGCACGCCAACAACTGGCTGACCGTCGCCAGCGACGAAAACGCCGGTGCGAAAGCCTTCAACGAACAGGCGCGGGCGTCGTTCAAAGACAAGGGTGACTCGATGCAAATCATCGTCCGACCGACCGACAATGGCGTGCGGACCCGGGTGGAGTTTGAAGCGGGGTTCATCGCCCTGATGGGCCGCGGCGTCACGATGGGGATCGAATCGGGTGTCTTCCCAGGCACGGGTCGGCCCCGCCGCCCCCGCCAGAGTGACCAAGATCCGGAACCAGCTCCGCCGAGAGTTCCGCAGCCGGGACGACAACGATGATCCCCGCCCGTGACGATTCCGATTTGTTTGGTTCGCATGCCGACCGAAGGCATCTCCTCATTGGCTTGATGCCGGACGGGTTTCCAACACGATGATCGACACTTTGCAGCAAGATCCGGCGACGGAAACCACCGTCCCGACCAGCGTCTTCCTCGTCCGCTACGGGGCCGTCCCGGAAGTCTCCCGGTTTGTTTCCACCGACGACATCGCCCCCCGCCGCGGCGATCACGTGGTTGTCGAAACTCATCGCGGGTTTCAACTGGGCTCGGTGCTGGAACGGTTGAAGCCATCGTCGGGCGGCACTCCATCCGAAACAGATCCCCGCATTGACCGGGTGGCCACGGCCGCTGACTTGGCCACCGCCCGGCAATTGGCCGCGGACTGTGATGACCAGTTCGAACGCTGGTGTGCGCGGATCGTCCAGTGGAACCTGAACCTCGAACTGATCGATCTCGAATGGACGCTCGATCGGCAGAAGCTGATCCTGTACGTCCTGTGCGAACGCGGGCCGGACAGCACGAAGCTCGCCTTGCAGGCCGCGGCGGCCGGCTTGGGAATCATCGAGGTCCAGCCGGTGTCATCCACGGGCCTGGTTCAACCGGAATCGTCGGGCGGCTCCTGCGGCACTGGTGGCGGCGGCGGTTGCGGGTGCTCACACTGAAGCGCCATGATTCGGCCGCTTCGCCTAACAAACCTGCGGTAAGGCGAGCGGCAGATGAAAGTTTGCCCACCTACAAGCACGCATGACCGTAGGGCACGCGGGCCGCCTGCGCTACGACTCCCCGTTCCACTCGGCGAAGAACTGCTCCAAGTAGAGTTCCATGAACCGGTGCCGCTGGACGGCCAGGCGGCGGCCCGCGTCCGTCTGCATGCGATCCTTCAGCAGCAGCAGTTTCTCATAGAAGTGGTTGATCGTCGGCCCGCCTTTGGACTTGTACGCCGCGAACGATTGATGCTGCTCGGGCGGCACGTCGGGATCATGCATCGCCCGGCCGAAGTGTCCGCCGAACGCGAAGGCCCGCGCGATCCCGATCGCGCCGATCGCATCCAGCCGGTCGCCATCCTGCACGCACTTCCCCTCGATCGTCGACATCTCGGTCGGCACGCCCGCCCCCTTGAACGACAGGCTGGCGATGATTTCGCACACCAGTTCGATCGTGTCCGGATCGAGTTGGTTTTCGACCAGCCAAGCCCGCGCCGCGCGGGGACCGGCCGTGTCGTCGCCGCCGTGGAACTTCCAATCGGCGACATCGTGCAGCAACGCGGCCAGTTCCACGATGAACACGTCCGCACGTTCCTCGCGCGCGATGTGCAGCGCGTTGCGCCGAACGCGGTCAATGTGCCACCAGTCGTGACCGGAACTGTCCTTCGCCAGCTTGTCGCGAATGAACTGTTCCGTGCGTTGAAGAATGCCGGAAGTTGACATCAGAAACCTGCCAATGTTGAAGGTCACGTCTCACCGCGCCGCCGTCGGCTCAAGGGCGGGTCAAGTTATGCAGCGAAGCGATGTCCGACAATGAACTCTGGAATCCGGACGCCTGAATTCATCCCGGCCGTGGCCGACGCTACGATCACCGTGCGAAATCCACCGATCCGCCGGCTCATGCGAAAGGACTTCCCGATGGTTTACCTGAACCGGATCTACACCAAGACCGGCGATGGCGGCGACACGTCGCTGGGTGACGGCCGGCGCGTTCCGAAGACCGACCTCAGAATCGCGGCCTATGGTGGTGTCGATGAACTGAACGCCGTGCTCGGCGTCACCCTGGCCGCGGGACTTTCCCCCGATCTGGCGGCGATCATGCTGCGGATTCAGAACGACCTGTTCGATGTCGGTGCGGATCTGTGCGTGCCCGAGTCCGAGGTTCCGCCGGCGCATCCCCCCCTGAGAATCACCGCGTCCCAAGTGGAGCAGTTGGAACGCTGGATCGACGCCGCCAACGAACGGCTGCAACCCCTGACGAGTTTCATCCTGCCGGGTGGCTCGGCGGCCGCGGCGCATCTGCATCACGCACGCACCGTCTGCCGCCGCGTCGAAATCGGCGTCGTGGAACTGGCGGCCCGCGATCCAATCAACCCGCAGGTCGTGATCTACCTGAACCGCCTGTCAGACCTGCTGTTTGTCTACGCCCGAGTCGCCAACAACGACGGCCGCAACGATGTGCTCTGGATTCCAGGAGCAAACCGATAGCGCGTCTTCTGTCTTCTGTCTTCTGTCTTCTGTCTTCTGTCTTCTGTCTTCTGTCTTCTGAATTCTGAATTCTGAATTCTTCCCCAATCCCTCACACCGGATACTTGATCGCATCCATCGCCGCGCCATTCTTGACGTCAATCAGCCGCCAGCAATACCACGTCGCCACGCTGCGATACGGAGCCCACGCTTCGGCGATCTCATGACTGGTCCGTTTTTCGGGCAACTCCGCCAAGCCGTACAGTTCGCGGATCGAAGAGCGAACACCAAAGTCGTCGTGCGGGAAGACGTCGAGGCGGCCGAGCGAAAAAATGAGAAACATCTGCGCCGTCCAGCGGCCGATCCCCCGGACCTGGACCAGGTGTTCAATCGCATCCTCATCGGACAGCCGGCCGATCTGATCCAGACGCAGTCGTTCGTCGAGCACCCGCGCCGACAGGTCCCGCACGTACGAAGCCTTCTGTGCCGAGAGCCCAACAGACCGCAGTTGTTCGTCAGTCACTCCCGCGATCGTTGCGGGTGACAGCTTGTCCGGCAACAGCAGTTGATCGAGTCGCAGCCGGATCGCCCGCGCAGCCTTCGTGGAGATTTGCTGCGACAGGATCGACCGCACCAGCAAACCAAACCGGTTGCGGTCCGGCTTCAGCGTGAACGGTCCCGCCTTCGCGATCAGACCGCCCATGACCGGGTCGACTCGACGCAGGTGCTTGATGGCGGCGTCAACGTGGGTGGGGGTGAATGGCATGGCGGATAGTGGATAGTGGATAGGGAAGAGTGAGGCGACGAAGTGTGTCCGCAGGATTCGTTCCACGATCATTCCCGCGCTACGTCATCGGAATGAACCTCGACAACAGCATCGCTGGGATGACCAGTGCCGCGGCCACCAGCGCGTGCTCGGTGGCATACGGGGCACCGTTCATGTTCATCTTCCAAAACACCAGCGTGGCGTCGAGCATGACGTACGACAGCAGCAGGGATTTGACGGTCCCCTGAACATTCGACGGTGACGGATCCATCAGTGCCGCGCCGGCGCGGCGATTCAGCGTGAAGGCAATCACGGCGAGCATGCACAACGCCGTCACGCCGTATCCGCCCGGCGGCCATTCCAACGCGGGCCAGGAAACGATCAACGCGCCCAGGATGATGATTCCGAGATTGAACAGCAGTTGCCCCAAACCCAACTGCCAGCGACCGCTGGTGCGGGCCTCGGTCCGGGCGAACAACGTCACTCCGACGATGTAGACTCCCAGTCCGATGGCGGCCAGAAATTGCGGCCGGACCAGCAGTCCCGGAGGCACCCACTGGGGTTGGTGGGCACTCGCTCCCAACAGCACGTTCAAGAGTCGGCAAGAGCCCATCGCCAGCGGACCGAGCGGCGTCTTCTTCAGCACGGCGTCGTACGCCAGGACCGCCAACGCCAGCAGCCCCGCCACTTGCAGGCTGATCTTGCCGACCAGCGCGGCGGACGCCAGTCCGGCGATCATCAACACCGTGCCGAGCACGACTGCCGAAATCAGTGAGACCCTGCCGGAGGGGATCGGCCGGCCGGGACGCTCGGCCGCATCCTGCTTCCGATCAAAGACGTCGTTGAACACCATGCCCGACAGGTACAGACAGCACGACGAGGCCAGCAATCCGAAGAACCGTTGCGGGTCGTCCCAGCCCGTCGGCCCCACGATGAACAGATGGGTCAGCGAGTAGCCGAGCAGAATGTCGGCCATCGCCGTGAATACGGTCGGCAATCGGACCAGTTGCAAATACGCGAGCATCAGCGGTTCCTTTGAGTGCGGGGGCGCGATTATGCCCGCGCCACCAACGATCGTCGAGGACGGTGTCTTTTTCGCCGTTCCCGGCGTAAAACAACCGCATCCTGTTCCACCATTGTTTGCGAGGGGAAGTCCCGATGCGCGCCCTGCGAATCCTGTTCGTCATCTGCCTGGCAAACGCCTTCTTCTTTGGTCCCTCTCAAACCGTTCAAGCCGGTTGGAAGGCGGGTCTGGCCAAGTCCGTGATCACCCCCAAGCAGCCGCTGTGGATGGCCGGATATGGCGGTCGGACCGCGCCCGCCGAGGGAGCCCAGCACGATCTGTATGTCCGCGTGCTGGCCCTCGAAGACGATCGGGGACACCGCGGTGTCGTGCTCTCCAGCGACACGCTCGGCATCCCCCAATCCATCTACGACGATCTCGCCAAGCGGTTGAAAGAACAGTTCGGACTGGACCGTTCGCAGGTCGTGCTGCATGCGTCCCACACTCACTGCGGCCCGGTGCTGCGCGGTGCGTTGTATGACGCCTATCCGCTCGATGCCGCGCAGATCGAACGGATCAACACATACTCGGACTGGCTGACCGCGGACATCGTCGCCACGATCGGTCGCGCCCTTGCCGATCTGAAACCCGCCACCGTCTCACGCGGCCAGGGAACCGCCGACTTCGCCGTGAATCGACGGACGAACCGCGAGCCCGATGTTCCGATGCTGCGCGAGCAGAACCTGCTGTTCGGTCCGGTCGATCACACCGTTCCCGTGCTGGCGGTGCATGGCGCTGACGGAACCCTGCGGGCGGTGGTGTTTGCCTATGCCTGTCACAACACGACGCTCAGTTTTCAGAAGTGGTGCGGAGACTACGCGGGCTTCGCCCAACTGGATCTGGAGTCGCGGCATCCCGGCGCGGTCGCCCTGTTCTGCATGGGCTGCGGAGCCGATCAGAATCCCCTGCCACGGCGGACGGTGGAACTGGCGGAGTCGTATGGAAAGCGGTTGTCGACGGCGGTCGATTCGGTGCTGGCCGGTCCGATGGAACCGGTCGAACCGGCCCTGCGAACACAGCACGAATTCGTGCCACTCCGGATGCAGGGGCTGCCGAAAATCGAGGAACTCAAGACGATGGCTGGTGGCACCCCGGACTACCGCCAGCGCTGGGCGGTTCGGATGCTCGACTTGGTCGTCCGAAACGAACTTCCCACCGAGTATCCCTTTCCGGTGACGGCGTGGAGGCTGGGAGCGAACCAGATCTGGGTCACACTCGGCGGTGAAGTGGTCGTCGATTACTCACACCGGTTGAAGGGCGAACATGGCGACCGGACCTGGGTGACCGCCTATGCGAACGATGTGATGGCGTACATTCCGTCGCGCCGGGTGCTGATGGAAGGGGGCTACGAGGGACAGAGTTCGATGATGATCTACGGTCTGCCGACGGAACGCTGGGCCGATGACGTCGAGGAGCGGATCGCGGCCACCGTTCAGCGGTGCGTGAAGCGGGTGACCGCCGATCGATAGGGCGCGTCGCGCATCGGTGAATCCGCCGAACAGTCCGACGACGAAATGAGTACGGGACAAGATAAATCCGGGACGGCAAGGACCAGCAGTCATGCGACAGGTGAAATCATGCGGCGTCATCCTGTTCCGCCGGAAACCGGATGTCTCGTTCCTGCTGATGAAGCATCCCCACCGCTTCGATCTGCCGAAGGGCCATATCGAGCCGGGCGAGTCTGAGATCCAGTGCGCGTTGCGGGAAATGTGGGAGGAAACCGGCGTCCCCGTCGACCAGGTCGTGCTCGATCCAAGTTTCCGTTACGAGGAAACGTACTATCCGATCGAACCGCGGTTCGGGTCGGAGCGGGTCGAAAAGAGGCTCGTGATCTTCCTGGGCTGGATTGATCAGGCGGGTGAAATTCTGGTCACGGAACACGGCGGCCACGAATGGCGACTCTGGAGTCCCCCACACAACATCCAGAAACACACGATCAACCCATTGCTGGCAGCGGTGGAATCCCACTTCGCAAAACAGTCGCCGGAGTAACCGGCAGGAGGCGTGAAACCGGAGGCGACCGGAAGCCACCGGAATTCGAATCCGTTTTTCACTCTTCACTCTTCGCCGTTCACTCTTCTCCCGCTCCCCACCGCCCCGTGTGATTTCCGCTCAAGCGGTCTCCACCGACCTGCCGATCTCAACCGGTTGGCACCGAGTTCACACGGAGACCCGCCTCCCATGCCGCCCCGCAAGCGTCCGTCCGGTCCCGCCGCTCCAACCGCAGACCGCCCCGCCGACCCGTCGCTGCATCTGCCGAATTTCGTCAACTACCTGCGCGCGGAATGCGGGCTGAGTGATAACACGGTCGTCGCCTACCAACGCGATCTGACGCAGTTTGCCGGGTGGTATCAGACGCACGGCCCGGCGCGGTTGCAGCAGGTGGAACTCCCGCTGTTCTCCGCCTACATGCAATTCCTGCACGATCGAAACTATGCGGCGACCTCGATCGCCCGCCATCTCGTTTCGATCAAGATGTTCTTCCGGTATCTGGTGCTGGAGGGTGTTCTGCCGGACAGCGTCGTGGAGCTGGTGAACTCACCCAAGCTCTGGCAGCATCTCCCCAAGGTGCTGAGCCCTGAAAAGGTCGACGAACTGATAGCGGCCCCCGCGCGGCAGGACCGGTATCCGCTGCGGGACCGCGCCCTGCTGGCACTGATGTACGCCACCGGTTGCCGGGCCTCCGAGGTGTGCGCGATCACGCTCCGCGACATCCGCCTCAACGAAAGCTACTGCCGCTGCCACGGCAAGGGGAACAAGGAACGGATGGTGTCGTTGAACCCCGTCGCCCGCGCGGCCGTCGAAGCCTATCTGCTGCACGAGCGTCCCGCGCTGGCCAGGGACAGCGAGCAGTCATCGCCGTTGCTGGTGTCGCGCGGTGGCAAGTCGCTCAGCCGGATCACCGTTTGGAAACTGGTGAAACGGTATGCCGCCCGCATCGGGGGCAGCCGCGAAATCAGCCCGCACACGCTCAGGCACAGCTTTGCCACGCACATGCTGGCGCGCGGCGCCGAGATCCGGGCACTGCAGGAACTGCTCGGCCATGCGAGCATCCGCACCACGCAGATCTACACGCAGGTCGAGCACAGCCGGCTGAAGTCGATCCACGAACGCTGCCATCCGCGCGGATGACGATTGCGTGTTGGCTGTCTCTCTCGCACACACGGCGTCGTAGCTGAGTTCGCAAGAACTCAGATCGTGGTCCGCAGTTTCGCTGAATTCTTGCGAATTCAGCGACAGGCAGCGCGGCTCTTCAAGTGGCGTAGATTATCGGAGAAGGCGTGCTGTCTGTCACACGCGCGGCTTGCGTGGCGGAGCGAACTTGATCTTGTCGACGTAGCGCGCGACGGTCTGCGTCCGCGGATCGAACCGGCCCGTGCAGCGTGAGATCGCCTTCACCACGAACTGATGCTGGGTCTCGTAATCGGCATCGAGTTCGACTTCGAGATTCCCGGCGAGTGGATTACCGGGGCGGCCGACGATCCGCAGGATTTCGCGATTCAGCCGTTCGAAGGCGGCGTCATCATTGCCGAGATTCCGTTCACCCAGCGTCAACTGGGTCAGCTTGCCATCCAGGTCGCAACGCAAGCCCACCTTGATCGGAACTTGCATCTCGTTCGGCTGACCCCCGTCCCCCGGCGGCAGGTTCACACGGAAGTCCCCCTCGGGGGCGACGATCTTCAGATTGAGCATGAAGAAGATCAGCAACTGGAACACGATGTCGATCATCGGTGCCATCGGGATCTCGACTTTGGACCCGGTCGGACGTTTGGCGGTGAGCTGCATTTCCGGATCTCCCCCAAAGAGCAGTGACTCCATCGAACGCGCCCGCCGACCGGCACGGAAT
>JANMLE010000921.1:0-4718 GCA_031372385.1 Planctomycetota bacterium
CTACGAGATCCTGCCGCCGAATCTGGAGTGAGTCTGGTGCTGTGCAGGAACACGTTCCGAGAGATCTGAAAGTAACCCGAAGCGTGAGCGAGGGAATGGCCGGGAATGGCCTCGCTCGCCCTTGCCCTCGCTCACGCGTCGGGTTACTTGAGCACCGACGCCAATTCTCGGAAATAGCAAATGCACAGCCCCTTGGTGCTCACGAGGCTTCGGCCTGCATCGCCAGTCCGCGCGTCGTCGTCGGCCGGCCCCGCACTTCGCACAGCTCCTCGTCGCGGCGGCGCATTTCGTCCAGGACCACGGGATGCCAGTCGTCCGGACGAATCTCTTCCGGCACGTAATTGGTCCGTGCCCAATGTCGCAGCCGCAATTCGCGAATCAGATCAATTCCCGATGTGTCCGATCTCAACATGGCTGTCTCCCACGTGGCGCAAGTGTGAAGAACTGACCGTGGACATTGTCCCCGGTTGGGAATTGAGATCGGCGGATTTCGCGGCCGGCGTTCAGGCATTCGGCCGGTGTGGATGGCATCCGGGCCAAGGTGTCGTGGCAGTCCTGCCGGATGCGACAGTTGTGTGTCCGCCGACAATCGGCACAGGGAATCCGGTTCCCCTACTTGGATCGAACATACCGGCTTCGAAGGGCCATCCACATCGACTGGCACGCACCGACGGGCCGCGCCAATTGACGCGCGGTCGCCGGCTGTAGCCAGGTGAACGAGACCACCACCAGCGCCGCGGCGGTTCCCAGCAGGCTTCGGCGCAGCGAGTCGTTTTCGGCGAACGGAACCAGCAGCGGTCGGTACCAAGCCCGCGGCATCACCGACGCGCTGCGCGGAACGGCCAGATCCCGCGGAGACAGCCGCAGCCCGGAATCGACAGGGATGATCTCCTCGTCGCGGCGCACCGCATCGAATTCGATCCGGGTCATCTCGGCCGCGAAATCCTTGTCATGGCCGATGGCATCGACGACACGCTGAAGCTGCTCGTTCTGCTGCTCGATCTGGACCAGCCGAAGCTGGTTGGCTGTGGATTCATCGCGCAGTCGCGCCCGTTCAATCAGCTTGGGCGACAATCCCACGGCGGCGAACAGCGCCGTCGCCACCAGCAGGCTCAGCCAAAACAACAACGACACCACCAGGCCGGAGAGTGTCTCCGGAGGCGTTGCGGATGTCGCGCTTGACGGGTGGCTCATGGGATCGCGGGCCGGGGGAACGCGGGGGCGGAGGTGGAGTCACCGATCCGACTGGGGGCATCATCGAAATCCCGCACGTCCAACTTGAACCGCTTCAGGTTCTGCGCCGCCGACGTCAGAACCCGCACGACTCGCACTCCACATGCGACCGGAACCCGCGCAGCGCGGGCTCCTCGAATTCGTCCAATCCGGATTATTCACCACGGAAAACACGGAAATTCACGGAAGGGAAGAAGAGCAAGAAGATGCGTGAAAGCATCTCGTTCTACTCAACAGACGAAGTGCCAGATGCCGACATTTTCCAACTCTTCCACTTCCGTGAATTTCCGTGTTTTCCGTGGTTCCTCATGAATTGACCGGGTTAACGAATGTGGCTCCGCGATGCCGCCCAAAATTCGTTTCGACGCACGGACGATCATCCATTCGGAATCGTCTTGACCAAGCGCTGGGAACGACATAGAAGACTGCCGGTTGGCATGCGTGATCTGTTCTGATCTTCAAACGCATGATCCGCGCCGGTCCTCCTGGAGACGCATGATGCTTCGCCCCCTCCGTCCCAACGACCGCGATCTGATGTCATTCTCACCGCCGCCGCTTCCCGCGCGTCTGTTGCGCCGCATCCTGGTCCACGGCAATCACACCATCGGTCAACATGTGCTGATCGCCGGCGACCACTCGGGCGAAATGGCGGAATGGCTGGATGAACTCGGCTTCGATTGCGAGGCGATCGATGATTCGACGGAGCGGTTGTCCGCCCGTCAGCGCTGCGGGGCGCGCTTCGAAATCCACTTCGCCAAGCTCGACGGGTCGGATAACCTGGGCAACGACCCCTACGACCTGATCATCGCCGACGAATTGAACATGCATCGGGACAATCTGCTCGGACTGCGGGCCCGGCAGGCATCGGCCGAACTGCTGGCACAACTGAAACCGCAGGGCGAGTTGGTCATCGTGCGCGAACCGGGCAACCTCGGACACCACGATGTCGCCTGCTGGACCCGGCATCTCGCCTGCTTCCCCGGTCGGTTGGAGACGTTCGAGTATCCCACGCCGCTGTTCAGTCGCGAGATGTATCAATGGGTCGTGCGCGGCATTCGGCCGGAACCGTTCCTGACGGTCTCGTTGAAGACGCCCCCGGAACGCCTGTCACTGGAACAATGGTTTGAGCACGCGCAGCGCGGCCTGCTGACAAGCTCCACCTGTTGCGCCACGAAAAGTGCGGAGCACCGCCTGAACGCCGCCTGACCCGTGACGTTTAACCGCTACGCCAACGGCGTGCGCGAGAACAACGGTTCGCTCCGTCCTGCGCGCACGCCGTTGGCGCAGCGGTTAAACGAAAACGGCTCAAATTGGGCTGAGCGAGGTATAACCCTACGCCAACGGCGAAGGTTCTCGAACGATTGAGGGTGCATTGCACTTCGCCCGCCGGGCTTCCAGAATACCCCCCGTTCGGACCTCTCTTTGTCCACGGGCGTGGGCATTCCCTCAAACAGGCGGATCGGCGGGCATGGCCAAACGGATGATCGGACCGTTTGAGGTGGGCGACCGCATCGGCGTCGGCGGGATGGGGATTGTCTACCGGGCGACATACACCAAGAACGGCGCCCCTGTCGCGCTCAAGGTGCTGTCCCCCGAAGTCTCGGACTCCGAAGCCCTGCAGCGTCGGTTCGAGCGTGAGATCTCGATTCTCAAGAAGCTGCAGCATCCGAACATCGTCCGCTATTACGGCGGTGGCAAGTTCGGCACGCAGCGGTTCTACGCGATGGAATTGATCGCCGGCGGGTCCGTCGAAGATTACCTGAAGGTGAAGGGGAAGCTGCCGTGGGACGAGGCGCTCGACATCGCGATGCAGGTCGCGCAGGCCCTCGAACACGCGCACGAGGCGGGGATCGTCCATCGTGATCTCAAGCCGGCCAACCTGCTGCGGACAGGTGAGCGTCAGATCAAGCTGACCGACTTTGGGATCGCGCGGGACACCACCGCCACGGCGCTCACCGCCGCGGGCAAGACGGTCGGAACCTACGCCTATATGGCCCCCGAACAGATCCGCGGCAAGCCACCGGTCGATAAGAAGACCGACCTGTACGCGCTCGGCTGCGTGCTGTTCGAAATGATCGCGGGCGAGACCCCGTTCCAAAGTGAGAACCAGGGCGAGATGCTGATGATGCACTTGCAGGAACAGCCGGGGCGGATCACTTCGCTGGTTCCCCAATGTCCGCAGGCGGTCGAAGACCTGATCTTCCACCTGCTGGAAAAAGACCCCGACGAGCGTCCGTACGATGCGCTCGCGCTGCAGGTCGAGATCGACGCGGTTCGCAAGCAGATCGCCGACGAACAGACCATTGCCGCCGACACGCTGCCCGAAGGTTCCGCCGTCGCGGCCGGTGGCATCAAGCCGACCGAGCAATTGAAGCCCCCGCCGGCGAAGAAGAAAAAGAAGAAGCAAGAAGCCGGCCCCGTCTACGAACAAACGTGGTTCCTGGGGCTCGGTCTGGCGCTGATCCTCGGTTTCATCGTCTGGCATTTCCTCCCCTGGGGCGAAGACCAGTTAATGGCCGAAGCCGAACGGCTGATCAAGTCGGAGTTCACGTCGGACCATGTGCGCGCCCGCGACGAATATCTGAAGCTGCTGCTGGCGCGCTACCCGCAGGGACATCATTCCGCGCAGGCTCAAACCCTGATTGGTGAAGTGGACAAGCGCGAAACCATGACCCAGATGAAGGCCCGGGTGAAACTCGGCCAGCCACCCGCCAACGAAGCCGAACGGCAATATCTGAACGCCGAGAAATTCCTGGTCTTCGGCGACCAGGTCACCGCGCTGCGGAAATTCGGGGCGATCCTGGACCTGTTCAAGTCCAAGGAGGAGTACCACATCTACGTCATGCTCTGTCAGGACCAGATCGACAAGATCCTGCGCGAGTCCGGCAACGAGACCCTCGCCTCGTTCCTCAACAAGCGGTTGCGTGATGCCGAAACTGCCCGGCAATCGGGCAAGGTCAGCGAAGCCGAGACCATTTGGACGAGCATCAAGACGCTCTACGAGGACAACGCCGAAGCCACCGTCCATGTCGCCTACGCCAAGAAACGCCTGCGCGACGAGGATCCCGGCCCGGCTCCGTGGAACGACGAAAAACCGCCCAACGCCCCGACCAAACCGGACGGCGGCGGATCGGGCAGCGACAAGTAACGCGGTCGCGGCGACAAACCGCAGCGATCCTTTCTCCTGAGAGCGTGTGAATCTTTCAAGTTCAATGGCGGTCCGCCGTAGGATGTAGCGTTGGCTTTAGCCGACGCGATGCGACGTCTTGCGTGGGTTGAAACCCACACCACAAAGACCCACAAGCTCTGATTCCTGTTTCCCGTTCAATCAATCCGTCTGCAATCAAGGAGCGTCGAATGCAATTCAAAGCTGTGTTGGTCGGTGCGGTCATCTGTGGGTTCGGCGCGGCCAGCGCGTTCGCCTTCCCCTCAATGCCCAAGTACCTGCAGGACGGGTACAAGGGCGACAAGGACTACAAGCCGTT
>JANMLE010000944.1:0-2880 GCA_031372385.1 Planctomycetota bacterium
GACACTCCACGCAATGATGGGTCAGCAGCGGCCGGAATTGATCGTCGAATTGCTTGGCGTCATTCGCCTTGTCGGTGGCTGTTGGCGGCGGCGCTGCGATGGACGCCGCACTGAGCAGCATCAACCCGGCACCGGTCCACAATCCAATCCGCGTGCGCAACTCGGCCATCGCATCTCTCCCCGCCCCTGGCGATCATCCGACACCAATCAACATCACCTTGCGAGTCGATCGTCGGCGATCAAGTCCGGCATCGCAAGCAAAATGAATTGAAAACTGTCGCGGAGCCGAAGTGCTTCTGAACCGTTGTCGGGCGAAACCGGTTCAAGCCCAAACCTCCCAATGCGCCGTCCCTGCCGGGACGCAGTTCCAGATTCATTGTCGCCTGTGCCCGGCTTGGTGTTGACCGGCGCAAGTTGCCGATTGATAATCCCGCCCGCGATGGATTCAGGCGGCTCAAAGGTGTGAGCCGCTGTCGTCAACCTGGCAGGGAGGCCGAACGATGACTCAGATGGATTTGCAGGACGTGGGATTTCGTTGGACGAAACCGACGTGGGAACGGGCCGGTGACCGGACTTGGTTGCTGATCGTTCCGAGCCGGATGTCTCGAACCGACGAGGGGGGCTGCACGACAGACCCGCGCTTCGACCGCTCGCAACGGATGTACGAGGTGTTCGAGTTCGATGGCACGTGGCTCGATCAACTTCACGAAATGCAGCTTGAGGGCATTCTGTCCAGCCCCCGCTGGCGGCGCGACTTGGCCGCGGCATGAGCGGCGGTCGTCAGCATCATCAGATTGAACTCACGGAAGCCCGGCTTGAAATCAAGCCGGGCTTTGTACTGTAGTCCCGTCGCTCCGCCGACGGGACCACCGCAGAGCCGGCGCTTGCACTCGCGGGGCGCTGCTTGCCGCACGTCCTGCCGACGGAGCGGCGGGACTACAGTAAGTGTGTCGAGCGCGACACGAGTACACGTCCTACGGATGACCATCGAGAAAGATCTTCATGCAGGCGATCGTTGTGACGTTTGACCGGCTCGCGACGCGCCTGATCGGGTGCTACGGAAACGAATGGATCGAGACGCCGAACTTCGACCGACTGGCCGCGACATCGACCGTGTTCGACAACCACTTCACCGATTCCGTCGGCCCGCTGGCAGGCCATGCGTGGTTGACTGGGCGGCATGCGTTTCGGGGTGGACGGGAGGCGGGAGGCGGGAGACAGGAGGCGGGAGAAAAGCAGCGCGAGACGCTTGGTCAGTTGCTGCGCGGTGCGGGTGTGGTCGCTCATCTGTTTGCCGCGGACCAGGCGACTTCGATTCCGTGGGACGACGCGGGACTCGATGGCGTCGTCCGAGTCGCGGGGGCGGATGGTCTCGACGTGACACCGGGCGACGTCCCGTTCGCGAAGCTGGTGCAGGCGGGTGGTGCGATGCTGCGCGATCCGGCCTTCGCGGCGGACAAGCGTTTGATCTGGCTGCACGCGCCCGAGCCGGGGTTGCCGCCGGAAGGCTTCGCGACGTTGTACTTCGAGGACTTCGAGGAACGCGGCCTGCCGTTGACCGACATCCCGCGCGACGAGTGGTCGCGGCAAATCGCCGTGGCCGCCGGCAGCATGTCGCTGGTCGATCACTGGCTTGGCGAGCTGCTGTCGCAGATCCGTGCGAGTTGTCCGAATGAACCGACGCTGGTGTTGATCGGTGCCGCCCGGGGCCGGAGTTGGACCGAGGAGTTCTTCGCGGCGGCGCCGTGCGCACGTTCCGATTCCCCCGCCGACCGGCTGCGAGACCCGGAGACCAAGAGTCCGCTCTTGCTGTCGGTTGAGGGTGACGATCGGTTCACGGAACTGTCGGGACTGCGTTGTCCGCGCTTCGTCCAGTCGACAGATCTGCTGCCGACGTTGCTCAACTGGTTCGGCGCATCGATCGGCGCGGAAGAGTGTGAGGGACGCAGTCTGCTTGCGGACGCGATCTCCGACGAGCCCGCTCGCACGACAGTCTGCTTCGGCGATGACGATCGCAACTTTGGCATTCGGACGGCGGATTGGAATTGCCTGATCCGGCTGGCCTCGGCCGATCAAGTCGTTCCGGACGACGTTTGCTGCGGTGACAGCGCGTGGCCCGAACAGGTCCAGTTGTTTTCCAAGCCCGAGGACATCTGGGACGTCACCGATCTGTCGACGCAACAGCCGGAGGTCTGCGAGGAACTCGTCCGGAGGCTGGGCGAGGATCGTGGCAGTGCGTGAGGAAGCATCCGGAAGAGTGGCCAGTGTAAAGTGTTCAGGGCAAAATGCAAAACCGGGACCCGAGAAGCGGTTGATCCGCCGCCGTTTCTGGTCTGACACTTTGCACTTTGCACTGATCACTTTTCACTTGGCACTCGACTCCACTCCGACACGTTCGGCACCGGTTGTCCCCGAACTCCCCGAACTCCGCGAAAACGCGAGCGAGCAGGGTCGCGTCTGGTGAAGGGGGCCGCTAGGATGCGACGGGTTCGCCAATCCTTCGCAATCCCTTCCTCCGCACGGGGAGACGGTAACGTCATGAGTGACACTGTTTCACAAGCCGAAATCGAAGCTTCGATCGCCAAATTGAACAAGGCGTTTCAATCGATCCGGGAGCAGATGGCCAAGGTGATCGTCGGGCAGGACGACGTCATTGAGCAATTGCTGATCGCCCTCTTCAGCCGCGGGCACTGCCTGCTGGAGGGAGTGCCCGGCTTGGCCAAGACGCTGATGATCAGCACGCTGGCGCGGTGCCTGTCGATGAGTTTCGCCCGCATCCAGTTCACGCCCGACCTGATGCCCGCCGACATCACCGGGACCGACGTGCTGCAGGAGAACCGCGAGACCGGCCGGCGCGAACCGCAGTTCATCTCCGGTCCG
>JANMLE010000971.1:0-2157 GCA_031372385.1 Planctomycetota bacterium
GTCCTGATGAACTGCGACATCCAGACAGATCCGTCGATTCTGTACTACCCCTGGAACTTCTCGCCGCTGACGGCAGTCTGCCTGTTTGGCGGCGCGTTCCTGGCCGACCGGCGGATGTCGTTCCTGCTGCCGCTGGCCATCGTCTTCATGAGCGACATCGGAATTGCCGCGATCTCGGGTCGCGGAGATTGGGCGTTCCCGGTCAATGAGAAATGGGAGTTCGAATTCATCCGCCTCGGAGCTTGGGGAACAAGGTATCTCAGCTTCTGCCTGGCCGTCGCCGCGGGGTGCCTGCTGCGAAACAGGAAGCAGCGCCACTTGCCCGCGGCAGCGCTGGCGACCGGCCTGACCTATGAAGTCCTCTTCTTCGGCGTCTCCAATTTCATGGCGTGGTGGATGCCCACGGAAATCCAACGGTATCCCTTCACGGCGGCCGGACTGTTCGAATGCTATGTCGCCGGACTGCCGTTCTTCGGCAAGTCGCTGCTGGGCACCGCCGCGTTCACGGCGTTGCTGTTCAGCCCGCTCGGAGTTCGCGCGGCGACGGAAGCCGACGGCGAATCGTCAACCGGCGAATTGGCCCGCGTCCGCGTCAAGTAATCGACGGTCGAGACTGCGGGGATGGACGACGCAGCACGAACGCGAAGAAGAGCCCGACTGGAACCCCAGCCGGGCTCTTCTCATGCCCGAGAGATGGTTCACGCGGCTTGCGTCATCGGCGCATCGAAGTTTGTTTGAGCCCCACCAGCCATCGCTGGTGAACGGTTGTCGTGAGCCCTTGCGTCCCGTTCGCGGCGACATCACGATACCGCTCACTTCGATTCTTGATCGGATTCCCACTCAAATCATCTCTGCGAGGTTTGCCATGTCCGCATCGCGCCGCGAATTTTTGGAAGCGTTGTCGTTGGGATCAGCCGCGGGGCTTGGCCTGGGAATGCTGGGTTGCGCGCAACCTGCCAACGGGCCGGTCGGAGCCGGAGCGACGGCCGCTGTCGATCCAGCGCTGCGGCCGTTGAAGGCCGCGTTCTCGAATGCCGGGTTGCAAAGCAGTTGGTGTGCTCTGGGAAAACAGACGGCCGAACTATGGGGGCGGCTGCTGAACGTCGACATCACCTGGTTCGACGGGGAGATGAAGGCCGAAAAGCAGCGGAACAAGATCGACGCCATTGTCGATCGGGATTGGGATTTCTGCTGCTTCCAGGCCTATCAGACGGACACGCTGGCGGAACCGACGCGCCGGCTGAAGGCGCGCAACATCCCGGTGATCTCGATGGACACGCTGCTGGTCGACATGGACCAGATGCGCGACGTCGGGGTCTGGACCGAGGTCACTCCGGATCACGTCAACATGGCCGAGATGGCGGTCGGATACCTGATGGAAAAGATCGGCGGCAAGGGAAAGGTGATTCACATCGGCGGCGCGTCCGGCCACAGCGGAGCCCAGGGTCGCGCGCAGGGGTTCGACAACATCGTCAAGAAGTTCCCCGACGTCGAAGTGGTGGGTGGCGGTGTCCGCTGGTGCGACTGGGAAAAAGAAAAGGCCCGCAATGCGTTCGAGTCGCTGTTGCAGCAGGAGACCACGCCGATCGCCGGAGCCTTCTTCCACAGCGATGACATGGCACTGGGATCAATCCCGGCACTGAAGGGGACGATCCACGAAAAGATGCTCGTCGCCGCCGCCGACGGACAGAAGGAGGGCTTGGATGCCGTCAAGAATGGGGTGCTGGTGGCGACATCGGTCAACCCGGTCTGCCGCATTCACCGCACCTCGCTTTTTCTCGGCCAGTTTTTCGCCCGGAACAAGGAAAAGATGGAGCAGGCTCCGCTGGAGATCATCACGCCGGGGCCACTGGTGACGCTCGACCATCCGCGCGTCCTGGAGGCGATGTACTATCTGGCCGACCCGGCGCATTGCATCGTCTGACGCTGCGATAGTGGAACAACTTTGGTTGCACAGTTCTCGTAGCATGGACGCCTCGTCCGTGCGTCAATCCAAGCGGAGCGACTCGCACGGACGAGGCGTCCATGCTACGAAGTTGGTCAAGACGACTGGCGACTACTGTAGTCCCGTCGCTCCGCCGACGGGACGTCCGGTCGGCGGAGCGCCCCGCCAACCGCCCGCCCCAAGTCGTCCCACACCGCACCCAAAGCGGACAC
>JANMLE010000993.1:0-1461 GCA_031372385.1 Planctomycetota bacterium
GCGGGAGCGTGCCTGACGTTTGCCCGCGTCGTGTTGTGGCGTCGGGCGTTCGTTCAGCCGTCGAATTTCCTGCTGAAGGTCTTCCGATCGCTCGACAAGTTGTTTCACCGGATGAATCAGAACCGACTCACGCGAGGGATCGTGCTAACCCGCGAGCAGGTCACCCTGCCGGTGTTCGATCCGATCCGGTGGCGCGAGACGAAGAAGCGGTCGCTGGGGACCACGCGCTATCTGATCCGCATGCTGCTGGTGCTGGAAATCCCGGTGCTGTTCGGGTTGGTGCTCGGGTTGCAGATTTCGTACGACGGCAACCATTCGTATCAGAGCGCCATCCCCAACGTGGCGGCGTGGATGCTGTGGGTCGTGGCGGCGCTGGTCATCGCGATCCAATCAACGGGGCTGATCGGGGCGGAGCGATCGCGGCAGACGCTGGATGTGCTGCTCACGACACCGATGTCGAGTGAAACGATCGTGCGCGAGAAATTCTCCGGCGTCTGGCGGCTCATCCGCATGCTCTGGATTCCGTTCGCGACGGTCTACCTGTTCCAAGCCTGGTGGGCCGCGTGGGTCTTCGACGAACCGGTTTCGCACATGGTCTACGGACTGGTGCGCGGAGGACTGGCGATGGCGATCTATCCGGCGCTGGTGGCATGGCTGGGTTTCCACCTGGGCATGCGCTGCCGTTCCCAGACACAGGCGGCACTCATCACGATCAGCCTGATCGTGGGGGTCTGTCTGATTCCGATCGTGATCTCAGAAACCCTGAAGACCAGTGATTTGGTTCTGGTCTATTCCATTCGATGGATCAGCCCCGCCATTCCGCTCTCGGAAACCATGCACGACTATTACGATGGGTATCGGTACGGCGGCTATCCATCCCCGTACTACAGCAGCGGCTTTGATTCCGTCGCCGTCGTCTGGATCGGCACGCTGGTCCACTTTTTTGTGGCCGGCAGCCTGCTGGTGTGGCTCTGGTTCCGCGGGCTGAAGACGTTCGGTCGACACGTCAACCGCAACGACGGTCAGATCGTCGATGACGACGACATCGACCGTCTGACCGAACTCCGCAAGAAGATCGTCGGCAGCGGAGTCTTTCGCACCAAGCCCGATGAAGAGTGACTTGGAAACGACGGGAGAGGCGGTAGGCTGAAGGCCACAGGCTGGAGACCGGCGATCGGAGGCAGTAGATCGGAGCCCGGAGGCCAGAGGAAGACGAGAAGTCACGCCCGTTCGCACCGTCCCCTTGGGCCGACAGCGCTGACGGGACGGCGAATGTGGCTCGTGTTTTCAGCCCGGAGGGCGGCAGATGGAAGCCCACGGCGCGAGCCGTGGGATGAGGAACACACGGACGCCATGAGCCCGGAGGGCGACACTTTGACCATCCTTCGACTTCCATCGACGTGTCGCCCTCCGGGCTGCGGAAGCCGGTTGACGATCCCCCACGGCTCGCGCCGTGGGCTA
>JANMLE010000998.1:0-12683 GCA_031372385.1 Planctomycetota bacterium
ACTGGAGGTGCTTTCCAAAACAGCCGACGACGGCTTGAAGGCCGCGATCCTGTCAGCGCTTCCCGCCTACGGCGACGACCGCATTCCGACCGAGGTGCTCAAGCAATACAGCCAGATGAACGAAGACATCCGCGCGGTGGCTCAGTCGTTGCTCGTCTCACGCAAGCCGTGGTCGCTCGCGCTGGTCGAGGCGGTCGAGCGGGGCGACATCGGCGCGAAGTCGCTTCCCGTCGAGACGGTTCGCCAACTGACCGTCCATCGCGACGAACGGCTCGCCGCGCTGATCGCCAAGCATTGGGGAAGCGTCGAAGGAGCGACGACGGCCGAGATGCAGGCGCAGATCGAAAAGTACTCGGCGATCCTCACCGGCCCCGGCGACCCGTATCCGGGGAAGAAGCTCTACATGCAGATGTGCGGCAAGTGTCACACGCTCCACGCGACCGGCGGCAAGATCGGCCCCGACCTGACGACATACAAGCGCGACGATGTGCGCCGGATGCTGCTCAACGTCATCAACCCGAGTGCCGAGATCCGCGAAGGCTTCGAAACCCTGGTCGCCGTCCTGAACGACGGCCGGGTCGTCACCGGCTTCCTCGTGGAACAAGACCCGCAATCGGTGTCGCTGCGCAGCACCGACGGCCAAACCGTCACGCTGTCCCGCGCCGACATCGACGAAGTGATCCCGCAAAAAAAGTCCCTGATGCCCGAAGGCCAGTTGAAGGACCTCACCGACGAACAGGTCCGCAATCTGTTCGCCTATCTCCGCAGCACGCAGCCGTTGAATGATTGATGGCGGGGACGCGGCGATCCGTGAGAGCACGCTCTGTGGGTATCGTCAATGCTGCGCATGAATCGCCTGTCGTTGAGGCTCGGTGTCAGTTATGCTCTCGCGATCGTTGGGTGATTTGGGCGGCTGTTGGAGTCGGTGTGACACGACGATTCAGCGGTCTCAACGGTTCACGTTCCACCAACAGATGAGGATTCTTCCTGTGGGAAATCATGCTGAAGCGTTGCTGGAAGAAGTCTTGAAGCTGTCGCCGGAAGATCGGGCGCTGCTGGTCGTGCGAGTGATGGACACGCTCGACGACGACAGCGATGTCGCGACGGAGGAAGTCACGTCCGCCGAGTTCGTCGCCGAACTTGAGCGCCGTGCCCAGGACGACGCATCCACGTTCCAAACCTGGGCGGAAGTTCGACAGATGCGTTGAGGATTCGCCGTGACCCTTCGGTTTCATCCGCTCGCCACGCGCGAATACCTGGCGACTCGCCGGTACTATCAACAACGGGGCGAACGGCTCGGCGAGCAGTTCGAGCGGTCGTTGTCAAACGCACTGGAGCGGATCGTCGAAGACCCCACGTCGCTGACAGTGCTCAGCCCTCCGTTTCGTTACCTGCGCGTGCGACGGTTTCCCCATGTGATTGTCTTCCGTATTTGGAACGACGATGTGGTCGTGTACGAAGTGGCGCATTCCAGTCGCCGCCCGGGCTACTGGCGGAGAAGGCGGTTCAACCCGCTGGACGACTGAAGTGAATCCACCGTGGAAGAGTTTTTGCATCTGTTTCACAGGCAGACGTTCGCGACCGAGTCCTAACGACAGACGCAAGATCGCCGGTGCCGGTTGGCAAGCCAAAAAAAACAAAGGCCCACGCTGTGAGTGATGATCACTGGGAGAACGACGAGTCCGGGGAGATCGACCGCCCCTCGAACAAGGCGGACCGCCGCTCGCACTGGCGGCCGGTGCTGTGGGTGTCCGGGGGTGGACTGGCGTTGGTTGGGGTGGTGGTCGCGCTCGTCCTCGCGTGGCCGACGGTGCAACGCGCGATGACGCCGGTCGTGGCGCAGCATCGGTCTGCCGCCGAACAGCGCAGCGAGGCGGCCGCGGCATTTGGGGGCTTCGATCCAGCGGCCGGTCCGACGGCGGGCTTGAGTCCCGCCGAACGGACCGAGCGTGCCGAGATTCTCGCGCTGTTTCAGCAGATGGAGACGGCGACTCGCGCCGGCGACGAGGAGGCGACGCTCAAGCTGGTCGATCTGCCGCGGCTCTTCACCCGCATCAAGCAGACCGGCCGGGTGGTGGGCTGGTCACTCAATGAGCGCCGCGACTTTCAGGTGCGGGTGACCGGGAGCTGCACGCCGGACGGGTTCTATGCTCACGTGCAGTTGGTGGCGATCGTTCCTGTGGCGGACGATGCCGGCACGCGCGTGGTCTACGCCCTGGCCCACGACGAGGCACAGGACGATCAGAACGAAGTGCGGTTTTGGATCGCGCGGCACGGGCGCACGTGGAAAGTCTACGACTGGGAACGGCTGGACGTCGGGATGAGCAAGTCGCAGGAATGGGCGGCGATCGCGTGGCACACCAAGGCGGGAACGCTCGGCGATTTCGATCTACGTTCGGCCGCCATCGCGAAACTCAAGCGGCAGATTGAGGCGGGGGAACACGCCGCCGCCCGGACCACGCTGGTCGCCATTGAACGCCTGCGGTGCCCGGCCGACTTCACGGACACCCACCTGACCGTGAACGGTTATTACTGGCTGTGGCTCCACGCCAACGACGAGGCGGCACGCTCGTTTGAAAAGGTGAGTCACCCCGAAGATGTGCCGGGCGCGTGGTACGGCTTGATGCTGGCGCGGCAATGGTCCCATCCGCAGCAGGCGCTGGCCAACGCGTTGCAGTACGAAGCCGCGCTCGGTGCCAAGGTCTCACTCTGCGAGACCAAGGCGCAGATCCTGGTTCGTCTCGGCCGCAAGTCCGAGGCGGCGGCCGATTGGCGGAAGATTCTCCGGTCCGACGCCAACCACGACGCGGCTCTGACCGGACTGTTGCTGTTGCTTCCCGAACAGGACAAGTCCGCGTTTGCCGAACACCTCGACAAGACGACCGCCCCCGTGCAGACCGCGGCCAAGCTCGCGCCGATGATCGCGTGGCGGGATGAGGCGGCGCTGAGTTTTCTAATCGACTACATCCGCGCTCGCCGGCCCGAATCCCCCGAGGTGAAGTCGCTCACCGCCATGAAGCACTCCGCGGCGGGAGACCACGCACTCGCCGCCGAAACCCATCTCCAACTCCTGCTCGCCGAGACCGACGCCGCGAAGCAGCGCTCTCACGCCTCCAGCTATCTGTCCGCCATGACGGAACTCGGCCGCATCGTCGAGGGGTTCGATGCTCTCCCTTCCGCCGTCCAACCCGCCGCCTTCGACCGTCTCGCCAACGAGTTCTTCGAAGACGAATCGGACCTCAGCCGCGATGAGTTCGAACAGGTGCTGGCCCACTTCCGCCAACGGCATCCCGACAACCTGCGGGCTGTTGTCCACGTCGTCGGCTTGGCGGTGCGCGACAAGCGGTTCGACGAGGCCGAACGCGATGCGCGGGCGGCGCTCAAGCGACTGGACGAGCAAGCCTCTAAGAATGGCGGGATCACGCCACCGGCCCGCGAACCACCCGATGAACAGGGCGCGGACGACAACGACGACAACCTGCGAATTTCGCTGCGGTATCACTTGGCGAAGGCTCTGTGCCATCTCGGACGGGTCGACGAGGCGTGGGAATTGTTGCCGGCGGAATCGCGGTTCCAGCAACTGGCCTGGATCGTGGAAGGCGACGGGCCGTCGGACCGCTTGCGTGAGCTGATCCAGCTCCAAACAGTCAGTCAGCCCGCTGACCCCGAGATTTCGTACTACCGGGGTCGCCTCGACGAACGGGCCGGTCGCACCGACGAGGCGATCGCCGAGTATCGACAGGCGCTGGCGAAAGCAGCCGGCAAACCGCTCGGCAAATACCAATACGCCCTGCGCCATTTGTTCGTCATCACGGATCGCTGGCTCGAGTTCTACGAGTCCCCCTCGTACGACGACACGCAATTGGAGTCGCTCGCCGACGAACTGGTTCGATTGCGGAAGTGGCAGTCGTTCGACGAATTGATGAACCGGCATCTTGATCCCAAAGGCCGGACCCGACTGGCCGCGGTCGCCTCCGAAGCGGCCTGGGAACGACAGCGTTATGCGGACTGCGCGGAGTTGTGCTTTTGGGCGTTGAAGTCCCCCGACAGCGGGCTTCAGGAATGGCAGCGCGGCACAGTGCGTACACGGCAACTCGTCTCGTTGCTGCGTCAGAAGAAATTCGATGAGGCACAAACGCTGGCCGCGCGGTTTCGAGACGACAACGCCGAACCTCTCGCGCCGGCCGTCGTCAGTGCGGCGGCGGGGAACTTTGCCGACGCGCTCTCCATCGCGCTGACCTCCACGGTGGAGGGAGGTTCCGTAGGCGGTTCCGCGATCAGCCTCTACCAACACTCGGAGGTCGGCGGAATCTTCCTGCGTGATGAATTCGCCAGCCTGCACGAGAAGCTCCCGGTCGAACTCCCGTACGTCGTTTCCAGCGAGACGGCGCTCGTGCTGTTAAAGTCGCCATCAGAGATCGACGAACGTCAACTCGCCACCATCGTCCAACAGGCGGTCAGCGCGGAACCGAATGCTCCCGAGCCGAACGCCCCACCACCAACCATCGAAGTGCAGGTGCTCACCGCGCACGATCCGGGTCTGCGCGCGTACCGTGTCGGTTTCGGTTCGGCCGGTCTGTGGCTGGTCGCCGGAACGGGTCGGTTTGATTCGACGTGGAGCGTGGCGGAATCCGCTTCGAACGATTCGCCCGAGCAGGCCGCTCTGCGCGCCGCTGTCATCGGGTCGAACGGGTACCTGTTGATCGGCACCGTCGGCTGGACCACCTCCGACCGCGAACGGCTGTCAGATCTGGCGCGTCGGGTCGCGCGGCGACTGGCCGGTCCCTCAACCGTCGCCATCCAACTCGGTCAGACCTTCCAACTTCACGCCCCTGATGACACGCTGCTCGATCTGTGGCAGGCGACGAATTCCATCGGCGAACGCACCAATCCCCGCGCGCTGACCTTGGAGTACAAACCGGTCGACACCGTCGCCGCCACGCGCCAATTTCAAAACGAACTCGTCATCGCCGCCCGCGCCTTCAAGCCCGACCAATCCGCGCCGCTGGAAATCATCGTCACCGCCATCACCGACCCGGTCCTCGATCCCGTGACGATCCGGGTGACCAAGGTGACGCGACTCTACAACACGTTCGCGTTCGAAGGGGTCGTCAAGTCACCATCCCTCACCCTCCCCGAACTCCGCACCGGCCTGCCGGTGAATATCCGCCAGCACCAAGTCCAAGCCTGGCGCTCCGGCGACACCGATTTCCACTGGCGACCTTGATCGCCGCACTGCGGTGCAAATCGCCATCGGCATCTGGACCACAGCGCTTTCTCTTCGAAACCCATTCACGAGTTCACCGTCGCGGCTTTGTATGAATCGCCTTTCAACCGAGCGATGCAATCGCGGCCTTGTGGAACACTTGAATCGTGGACCAATCTGCCAGAGACTTTGCCGGTCGAGGTTGCCTCTGTTTGGGAGATATCCCTCGCGCGGCCCGGAATGCGTCATTTGCCCTACGAGCCGCGCCCGTGAGGAAGCGGGATCTCCAGACCACTTCCTCACGGGCGCGGCTCGGACAAACGTCTCACTCATGGCCGCGCGAGGTATAACATCGACGTGTCCGTTTCCATTGGGATCATTCTTCGCGCCGTTTTACCTGCCTGGAATCATGACTCATGGACCTGTACGTTGCCTGTGATGTCTGTGGCCATCGCTATGTGTTGCCGGGTGACCGGGGCGGGCGGAATGCCAAGTGCAAGTCGTGCGGAGTTTCGTTCGAAGTCGACTCGGCGAACTTCTACGATCCGGACACTGCGGAGATGGATGACGAGGAGGAAGACGACCAGGATTCGTCGTTGACTCCGGTCTGGGACATCGCCAAGAAGGTCGGTCACGCGATGGCCGGACTGGTCACGTTGACGATGCTGGTTTGGATGAGCTCCCTTTTGTTCCGGTCGCCACGGGACGCGGTGGCTCAGAATGGTCGATCCACGGCGCGACCGCCGAGCCACCAGCAGACCCCGCAGTTCAATCCGTCGGCTCCGCGCGTCGCGCCGTTTCAGCCCCGGACTCTGGAGACGCGACCGCAGCCGTTTCCTGGGCCGCAAGTGACGCCTGTTCCGCGAGTGCCAGGCGGCCTCGCGCCGCCGGTGACCGATGGCTCGATCGGCTGGCCGAAGGACGAGCCGGAGCAGCCCGCGATGCCTGCCCCGCGGTCCCGAGTTTTCAAGCAGTAGCCGTCCGTTTCGCGACCACATGTCCTTCGATTCCTGTCAGCGTGTCCACTCCTGTCGATCTGCCGGGGAAGCCATGTCCGAGAAGGTCAAACCGAAGCCGTCGTCCAAGCGTCAGGAAATCCGGGACCACCTGCTGAAGGCGGTCGAGAGGGAGATCGAGCCGGTGCCCATTTCGACCAAGTACCGCGTCGGCATCATTCTGATCGGCGGTGTGATGCTGCTGTTGCCGGTCGCGTACTTGGTCCTGCTGCTGTTGCTCGGGCACACGGTCTACTGGCAGGTGACATACCTCGGTGCGACTTCGAACACGCCGGGGAGTGTCGATGGGGACGTGAAGGCCCTGGCCATTTTCTGCGTGATCCTGATCCCGGTGGTGCTGGTGTTTCTGCTCAAGCCGCTCTTCTATCGCGACCCCAAGGAAGAGGGGACTCCGCAACGGCTGAAGGAATCGGCCGAGCCGTTCCTGTTCGAGTATGTCGCGGCGATCTGCGATTCGGTCGGGTCGCCGGTTCCCAAGTCGATCCGTGTGAACTGCGAAGTGAACGCCTCGGCCAGCCTGCGCCGCGGGTTCGCCAGCCTGTTCAGCGACGACCTGACGCTGACGATCGGCCTGCCGCTGGCGGCGGGGATGACTGTGCGCGAACTGACCGGCGTGCTGGCTCACGAATTCGGCCACTTCGCCCAGACGACCGGCATGCGGGCCAGTTTCATCACCAGCAACATCAACTACTGGTTCTGGCGGGCGGTCTACAAGCGCGACGGCTGGGATGAAACCCTGGTCAACGCCTCGCGGATCTGGGACGTGCGGATCGTCGTGTTCGTTTACATGGCGCGCGTCGCGGTCTGGATGACGCGCCAGGTGTTGTTTGTGTTGGCCTGGCTGGGGAGCGCGATCAGTTGCCTGCTGCTGCGTCAGATGGAATTCGATGCCGACCGTTACGAGGCCCGGATGGTCGGCTCCAATGCGTTCACCCGGTCGACGCAGCGGCTGCACCAACTCGGGCTGGCCAACTACATGGCGATGCACGACCTGCAGCGGTTCTACGACGAGAGCCGGCTGGCGGACAACCTGCCGCGGTTGATCGTCAGCAACGTCCCGCACATCACGCCCGAAACGCGCAAGGCGCTGCGCGAGATGCAGCGGGAGCAAAAGACGGGGCTGTTCGACTCACACCCCGCCGATCCCGAGCGGATCAAGAATGCCCGGCAGGAACGGACCGACGGCATCTGGGAGATGCCTGCGGAACTGGAGAACTGCCCGGCCGCGGTCCTGTTCGACGACTTCGACCGGCTGTGCCGCATCTCCACGCTGGAGTTCTATCAGGCGCGTCTGGGAGAGGAGTTCGACAAGCGCCGGCTGACATCGACCAACGAACTGGTCAGCGAGCGCGACGCCGAATTCGAGGCGCGCGAAGCACTGGACCGTTACTTCCAAGTTCACCTGCCGATCATGCAGCCGCTGCCATTGTCCGACACGGCGACCGAGAAGCCGGCGAGCGCCAAAGAATCGGTGCAGCGTTTGAGGGAGTCGCGCGAGGCGCTGTTGAAGTCCGTCCCCGAGTACCGCGCCCTGTGCCATCGGCTGGAGAAGGCGGAGTCGCTGATGCTGCGGTCGGGTGAAGCGCTGGCCTGTTTGGACTGCGGCCTGCGCATCCGCGCCGCGTACTTCGACCTGCCGACCGTGCGCCGCCGGGTGCTTCAGGAAACACACGAACGCGCACGCGAGGGAGTTCAACACCTGGCATCGAGCTTGATGGAGTTCGAATCGAACGCCTCGGTCCGCCTGACGAATGCGCTGCAGTTGCTGAACGTCTCTGCCGTCTCGTCGCGGCTGCAAAACGCAGACGCGGTTTGCAAGCAGGCCCGCCGGCTGGTCCCGGAAGCCCTGTACGTGAGCGGCCTGATGTCGGAACTGGGGCCGATGCGGATCCTGTTCCGCCGCGTCGCGGCCCTGTACGACCAGGTCGAAAAGAACCAGCAGAATCGCCGGTTGTACGAGAAGATCGTCGACCAGATGCAGAGGCTGCACAAGCGGCTGGAGACCGTCCAACGGGAAATGAAGGGGCGGGAGTATCCCTTCAACAGTGAGAAGATGACGCTGACGCTGGTCGGATATGTCCTGCCCGTGGTTCCCGACGACGACGATCTGTTTGGATTGGTCACGGTGACGCAGGCTCTGTACGAAAAGCTGGCTGGTTTGCAGGTCCGGCTGTTCGCCCATCTGGCCCACACGGCCGAACAGGTGGAAACGATCCTCGGCCTGCCTCCGCTGCCCGAACCCGATTTCAGGACAAAAACACCATGTCCGAATGGCACTGTCGAGTGAGACTTTACGGGCTATCCGCGAAGGGGTCGGGAGTCTTTTTCATGCCGCACGACGTCGCTCACAAACGCTCAAATCCAGACTGTGCGGCATGAAAAAGATTCCCGACCCCCTGGCCACGGCGATTGTTCGGACAGCAACTTTCATCACAAACAACCGCGCCAGATGAGCCATCAATCAAGCGAAGTCCCCAACCCCCACCGAGCTCGACTCATTCGTATCGACACAACTTTTGGGCCGCGTGCGATTCCAGGCCAGGTGCGAATGCCACCTGCGGTCAGGCAGATTTCCGCAAGCGTCCCATTCGCTGTCTCCCTCAATTCGCTGTCTCCCTCAATTCGCTGTCGATCTCTCCGTCAGGACGAAGAGGCGGCAGCGAATGTCAGAATCGCAGACGCACTCCAAGCGACAAGCATCGAACAGGGACTCGATCGTCGAGTTGTGTAGTTACCAATGAGACAAGCTCGGTGGGGCCGCTTGATTGAGGATTATACTTCTCGCGGCCCGGAATGAGTCATTTGCCTTTCAGGCCGCGCCCGTCAGGAAGCGGGATTCACAGACCGCTTCCTGACGGGCGCGGCTCGAACAAACGTCTCACTTATGACCGCGTAAGGTATAGCTTTGACGGAACGTGCCAATATCTTCTCGCCGCGTGGACTGATCTGGCGCGCGGTCGCATCGCGCCCGAGAAGATCACGAAGCAGCCTTTCGGCCGCAACCAAAGAGTCAGAAGCAGAACCACAGATTTCACAGATCAGACGAAGACCAAATGCATTCTTCGCTTCCCTCTTCAATTGTGAAATTCGTGAAATCTGTGGTCTCACTGCCGCCTCTTCGTCGGGGTCATCGGCTCGTTCCGAAATGCGCGCAGCACGACAAGAAGTTGACGATTCGTAGGACGATGACATCAACGACGCGCGCTGCCGAAGACTGTCATCGGCCGTTACTGTCATCCTCTCCGGTGGCGGGCTATCATCCCGCCTCGTTTGACCCGATTCCTTGAGGTGACAAATGACGGCGACTTCGACGACGGCGGCGGGCTCGATAACGGACACGACCACGGGCGCGGTGCGGACTCGATTTGCTCCCAGCCCGACGGGATACATGCACATTGGCGGGATGCGGACCGCGCTGTTTGTCTGGCTGTGGGCCCGGCACAACCACGGCACGTTCATCCTGCGGATCGACGACACTGACCAGCAGCGCAACGTCGACGCCGCGCTGGCTCCGATCTTCCGCGCGTTCCGCTGGCTCGGTCTGGACTGGGACGAGGGCCCCGAGATCGGCGGTCCGTTCTGTCCGTATTACCAGTCGCAACGGACGCATCTCTACCAGGCGGCGGTCGATCGTCTGCTCGCCGAGGGCCAGGCGTACCGCGATTACGACACACCCGAACAGATCGCCGCCGATCGGGCCGCCGCGGAAGCGTCGAAGCAGCAATTCGTCAACGTCCGCCGGTCGCTCGACCTGACCGACGCCCAGCGCGCCGAGCTCGATGCCGCGGGCCGTCCGTACGTCGTGCGATTCCTCGTCCCGCGGGATCAGAAGGTCGCCGTGGATGATGCCGTGCGAGGCCACGTCGAATGGGACGGCGCGCTGATGGTTGATCCGGTCATCATGCGCAGCAACGGGACGTTCCTCTACAACTTCGCGACCGTCGTCGATGACGCGCAGATGCAGATCACCCACGTGATCCGCGCCGAAGAGCATCTGACCAACACCGCGGTGCAGGCGCTGCTCCACCAAGCCCTGGGCCACGCGCCGCCGGTCTTCGCGCACATCCCGTTCATCACCGCCCCCGGTTCGACGAAGAAGCTGAGCAAGCGCGATGTCGACAAGCTGCGGAACAGTCCGCAGGTGAAAAAGATGTTCGACCGCGCCGACGAAGTCTTCCCGCAACTGGGGCTGGGGGATTCGAAGACGCTCAATCCGGTGATGGTCGAGTACTACGAGCGGATGGGCTATCTGCCGGCCGGCATCCTGAACGCGCTGTCGCGACTCGGCTGGTCGCTGGACGACAAGACCGAGATCCTGTCGCTCGACACGGTCATCCAGAACTTCACGCTCGACCGCATCGTCAAAGCCCCCGCCGGCCTGGACCCCGAGAAGCTGCAAAGCTACCAGCAGCACTGGATGAACCAACTGCCGCTCGCTGACAAGATCGAAGGCTGCCTGCCGTTCCTCCAACAGACGGGCCTCGTTGCGCAACCCACGGACAACGCGACGACGGACGCGGCTCCCAAGGCCGTCGTCGGACAAGTCATCACCGCGATGGGCGACCGGCTGAAGGTCTTCAGCGACATCCTCGACTACAAGGAATTCTTCGTCGCCGACGCCGCGCTGGCCTACGACGACAAGGCGTTCCAGCAGCGTCTGGTCGATCCCCCCGAAGCCGCCGGCTTATTGAAGTCCATCCGAGACCAACTCGCCACCGCCGATCCCTTCGACGCTCCCACTCTGGACGCCCTCGTGCATGCCTTCGTGGAATCCCACGGCATCAAGATCAACCAGATCGTCCACGCCCTGCGCATCGCCACCACCGGCCGAGCGATCGGCATCGGCCTGTTCGAAGCCCTGGCCATCCTCGGCCGCGACCGCTGCCTCATCAGAATTGATCGTGCTCTGAGCCGTTTGTGAATCGTGTACTAACTGGAGGATTTCGTCGCTGCCGATTTCTCGACTTGCGTTAGCGTTACGTCAGACCAGAGAATCAGGCAGTAGCCACGCTCGCCAGAGCGTGGGAAGATTGTGAAATGAGCGTGTCCCACATCCGCCACGATGCCAAACGCGCCACGCTGCTCGTCCACAGACGAGAGCACGACCATTGGAAGCGATCGAACTCGGTCCCGACTCCCTCTACGAAACCCCGAGGCTCCCCGGCCTGAAATTGACGATTTCGCCCAGCGCATGACGATCCGTCCGAACGGGCTGAGTTCAATCATCCCGGCAACCAATTCAAGCGATTTGTCCTATTGCAGACGATGCTCCAGCAGGAAGCTAGGTGCCCATGACAGTCTCCGGTCAGATCAAGCCCACCGACAAGACGATCAAGGTGTACCACGCCGCGCTGCAAGGCTACAGCGATGAGCGGGTCACGCATGAGGGGGCGACCGAGACTGCCTTTCAGCACCTGCTGGCCGACACGGCGAAGTCGCACGGTTGGTTTCTGATCCCCAAACTGGCGATCAAGCGTGGTGGCAAGCAGATTGTTCCTGATGGAACGCTGCGCGACGAGTTCAGCCTGCATCGCGGCTATTGGGAGGCCAAGGACACCAACGACAACCTGTCCGCCGAGATCGTCAAGAAAACGGCGAAGAGCTATCCGCTGACCAACACGATCTTTGAAGACACGCGCCGCGCGGTCCTCTTCCAGAATGGTGCGGTCACGTTCGAGGCCGACTTGCAACAGCCGCAGCAACTGGCCGACCTGCTCAATGCGTTCTATGCCTTCACCGAACCCGACATTGAGGGATTTGAGCAGGCAGTCGATGAGTTCAAGGAACGCGTTCCGGAACTGGCTTTGGCGCTGGCGGCCAAGATCACGCAAGCCCACACGGACAACCCCAAGTTTCAGGAGGCTTTCGACGGCTTCTACGATCTGTGTCGCACGGCGCTCAACCCCAACCTCAGTTCGGCCGCCATCGACGAGATGCTGATTCAACATCTGCTGACCGAGCGGCTGATCCGCAAGATCTTCGACAACCCCGAGTTTTCGCAGCGGAACGTGATCGCCATCGAGGTCGAAAAGGTGATCGCCGCGCTGGTGAGCAAGAGCTTCAACCGGGACAGCTTCCTGAAGTCGCTCGACCGTTTTTACCGGGCCATCGAAAACGCCGCCCGCATTTTGGAAGACTTCAGCGAGAAGCAGCACTTCCTGAACACGGTCTACGAGCGATTCTTCCAGGGCTACTCGGTGAAGGTCGCCGACACCCACGGCATCGTCTACACGCCGCAGGAGATCGTCGACTTCATGTGCGCCAGCGTCGAGGAAGTCCTGCGCACCGAGTTCGGCAAGGGGCTCGGCGACGAGGGCGTGACGATCCTCGACCCCTGCACGGGCACCGGCAACTTCATCGTCAACCTGATGCGACGCATTCCCAAGAAAGATTTACCGCGTGCCTATCGCGAGCAGTTGTTCGCGAACGAGGTGATGCTCCTTCCGTACTATATCGCGTCG
>JANMLE010001000.1:0-8233 GCA_031372385.1 Planctomycetota bacterium
CTCAAGTGGCACCACGCCCTTCGCAGACTCAGGGCGTGCCACACAAGTTCCTTTGTCAATCTGACCCACGACCAAGGCGTTCTCCCGCTTGCCATTCACCAAGATTGCTGTCAAAGTCCGGAAGCGAATGTCCATCAGCGGCGGTCAATGGCGACGAACTTCCTGATGGACATCCTCTGTCACTCATGACGTCAGAATCCATTCCAGTGCGGGAAGTCCCATGTACATCCGATTTGTCTGTCGAGTTGTCTTCTGTGCAGTGATCGCTCCGATGATCGTGCCGATGGTTCCGTCGGCGTTGGCCCAGGACCGCGGGATCGCCGACTTTCCGAAATTGTCCGCGGCGACGGACTGGCCCTGGTGGCGCGGTCCCAGCCGCAACGGGATCGCCGGCGCGGCACCGGTGCCGACGAAGCTGGGCGACTCGGACAACGTTGTCTGGAAGGTGGCCGTCCCCGGACGCGGGCACTCGTCGCCGATCGTCGTCGGGGACCGGGTCTTTCTGGCATCCGCGGACGAACAGAAAAAGATTCACCACGTCATGGCTTTCGACCGCGCGACCGGCAAGTCGGTCTGGCAGGTGGAGGTCAACAAGGGGGGCTTCCCCGCGAAGAACCACAGGAACAACACCGAGGCCAGTCCGACGCTCGCCTCCGACGGCGAACGCCTGTTTGCCGCGTTCTATCACCATGACAAGATCGAGGCGGTCGCTTTGAATCTTGACGGGAAGGTCGCCTGGAAGCAGACCGTCTGCCCGTTTCGACCCAAGATGTTTGAATACGGATACGGACCGTCGCCGCTGCTCTACGGAGAAACGGTGATCGTTTCCGCGGAGTACGACGGCAACAGTTTCATCACGGCGTTGAACCGGAAGACGGGTGCGCCGGTCTGGAAGACGCCGCGGCCGACGATGATCAGTTTTTCGTCCCCGGTGATTGCGCATGTCGCGGGCAAGGACCAGATGTTGATCAGCGGGGCCGACCAGGTCGCCTCCTACGATCCGAAGAACGGCAAGGGTTGCCCGCGCAGGCGGGCTACCCTGGGAAAGAGAGTCGCGTGTCCATATACCCTGAAAGGGTTGCGTCCTTCGAGAAACACCGATGACGGAACCCCGTTGGGGTACATGGTTGGGTTGAACCTTTTCCCTTCGCTCGCAACCCTGAGCTATGAGACGCAACTCCTTCGGAGTAAATGCAAATGCGAAATCTGCAAACTTGGAACTACTGAATTTGGACAGAACCGAGCGGGCGGCATCCTCATCGCGGCAGCCGGTCGAGACTTCGCAGACCAGTCCCGAACCATCCCGAAACTTGGCGAGATACGTTCCCGCTTCGTCGAGGATGCGCGGCGAGCCGTCCTTCGCTGTCGTCACCTTGGCCGTGCGCGACTTGCCCTTCGCAGGCTTCCAGCGGGCGAACGGCTGGCCGTTCTTCGTGAACAGTTCCGCCAGTTGCACGCCGAAGCGAGTGTCGGCCTCTTCGCGCGTCGCCACATGGAGATGCTTCGGTGTGGTGTGAACGGCTGAACTTCACTCCCACGGTGGATGCACTAAACGGGACCGTTCCGCGGCAGGGTGTGTTGACAAGAGGGGCGACGAATCGGCATGGCCAATGATCTACTCGGACGCATTGAGGAGTGGCGGCGGAAGCTGCTGGACCTCACGAAACGAAATCAACTCGTCAGTTGCAAGATGGGGCCGCGTGCCGCGATCCGGCCGGCACGCGACCGAGATCGCCGAGCATGAGCACTGTCGCCGGATTGCGGGTGATGATTCGACTCCGCCGCCGTTCGCCGTGGCGATTCCATCGCCCGCGCGATTCGACGCGGAGGTCCATCCCACGAAGCTGCATACCATCCTGCCGTGCGATTCCAGCCAACTCGAAGCAATTCTCGCGATCAATTCGGGAACCAGTCTTGTTCTCGACCGGCCGCCGGGAACAGGCAAGAGTCAGACGATTGCCAACGTCATCGCCGAATGCTTGGCTGACGGGAAGACAGTCCTATTTGTGAGCGAGAAAGCCGCCGCGTTGGAGGTCGTCAAACAACGGCTCGGCCAACGGAACTTGGGCGACTTCGCGTTGAACCGTCACAGCCACAAGGCCAGCAAGAAGGAAATTGTCACCGAACTGGGGCGATGGCTGAATCTGCCGTGCGAAGAATACGTCGGCCGCGATGGAGACCTTGAGCGACTTGATCGGCAACGCGAACGCCTCAACTCCTACGTCCGCGCTCTGCATGGCAGGGCCGTCCAGCCCTTGGCCTGCCCTACGATGCCGTCCTCCTCATCCTCCACAGAATTACCAGTCAGCTCTGCCATCGGATGATTGCGAATGCCCTCGCGAATTTCGACTCAATCGGTTCCATGATCTGTCTGTTGTTCGGTGCCGTGTTGCGGCGTCGCACGGAAGTGAGGTAGCGTCACGCCCGTTCGCCAGCTCTGGCGAGAACCATTTCCGACGGACCTGACTCTGAGACAGGGAATGCGCTGATGTCAGCGGAGTATCTTGATGTCCTGGTACTTTGCGCCGAACCGGTCGATCTACGGCCCATGCTGAACTTGGCTCAAGAATTGGTTCACTTTGAACAGATCATTCGCCGTTCAGAGTTGCCAATCCGGATGCGGCGGGTCTGTCCGCCGACGCTGGAGCAACTGCGGCGAGAATTCTCACTGGCAGAGGCTTTTGGCCGGCAGCCCAGCGTCTTTCACTTTCTCGGTCACGGCGATGACGACGGTCTGTACTTCGAGAACGAACTTGGCCAAGCCCGGCTCGTTAAGGGACGCGAACTCAAAGAAGTGCTGTCGCCATCGCCAGTGAAACTGGTGCTGCTCAATGCCTGTTGGTCGGCGACGAAGCGGGGCGTGTCGCTGTGCGACTTCCTGACGCGCGAGCAAGTGGCCGGCGCGGCGATCGGACATGAGCGCCCCGTCGTCGATGAGAGTGCCATCGAGTTCGCACGGGAATTCTACACGCGGGCCATTGAGGGCCGGACCATCCGCGAGTCGCAGCAGCAAGCGGCGTGCTCGTTGGCCGAACAGGGCAAATCCGGCGCGTGGGAAGTTCAGCTTGTCGGCAACGGCGACTTGGTGTTGACGGCTGGACTGGTGACCGGCGGATCCCGCCCGCCGGTGATTGAAGATGGTCAACCAAGGCACGGGCACTTGCCTGACGCAGGTGTGTTCTACGGCCGTGGTGATGAACTGGTTGCCATCAGTCAGTGCCTGGCAGACCAAAGCCGCGTGGGCTACGGCCTGTGGGGCATCGGTGGCATCGGCAAGACCGCTTTGGCGAGAGTCGCCGCGCGACGCAACGCCTGGCGGTATCAAGGAGCCGTCTGGGTCGATCTCCGCGACCTGCCGCAAAAGACCACCAATGACTTGCTCGGTCGAGCCTTGTCCCGGCTACATCCCGGAGCACCAGATTCCGACCCACAATTCGAGCTGGCCCGCCGTCTCCAGCAGTCGCCGGCGCTGATCGTGCTCGACAACTTGGAAGACCTGCCGTTGTCGGAGCACGAGTCGCTGAAGCGATTCCTGGAAGAGATGCCGCGCAACGGCTCGCACATTTTGCTGACCGCGCGCGTACCGCTCCCTGCCATCGACGCCATGCCCACCGTGGCCACCAGGCGGCTCACAGAGGGCCTCGATCCGTGGAATGGAGCCTATTACGTCCGACACATCGCACGTCAGAAGAATTGCCTCGCCCTGTGCGACGAACTGCGTGAGCGGGACGACCACCAACTCGAAGGCATGTGCGCGCTGGTGACGCGGCGTCTGCATGGACACCCCAAGATGCTGGAACTCGCGGTCGGCGTGGCGCTGCGGGGGGGGAATGAGTTGAAGAACGCCTTGGACATTCTGCCCGATGACCTTGAAGAACAACTCCACTCGTTATTGGCGACGAGCTGTAAACTGCTGGGTCAGGACGGTCGCAGAATTCTGCCGCTGCTGGGCTTCTTCCCGAGCGGTAAGTTGACACCCGAAGCAATGGAAGTCGTCTGCCGTGCCGTGGAATGGACTGCTCGGCCTGTTGCCGAGGATGACAGCGACGCGGATGAAGATGATGAACTCAACGAAAGCGATGTCGCCGTGACTTGGTTTGCCACCGGTCTCAGAGACCTCGTTGCAGCCGGTCTGCTGGAGTACGACCAGACTCGCAATATCTATACGTTCCACCACGCGATCCTTGATGAAGTATTCCACCGTCGTCCAAGCGTTGAAGCGCGATCAGCCGCCGCGATCCCGTTGCTGCTTCACTACGCCAAGTATCTGTGGTCAAACCAAAACGACGACGGCCAACTCGACCGCTGCGCCGAGAATGCCTTGCTGCTAATGGAGTCGTTTTGGGGGCAGCGCATGGCAGTTGGGCCAATCGATGCCGTCTTGACCGACATGACCGATGCTCTTGGACACTACTTTCCACACTGCGGCCGGTGGCGGTTGGGGCTGACATGGCACGACCGTGCCATCGAACTGCGCCGCTCGTCGAGCCATGCCCAAAATAACACGGCGCTCGCTGAACTTTTATTGCAACACGGGGCATTGCTCGTTCTCTGCGGCGAAGCGAATGCATCAAGTGCAGCTTTGGATGAGGCGCTGAAACTGTTTGAACAAGCGGGGATCTCGGAAGGCATTGCGGCTACGTTGCATCAGTTGGGAATAATCGAAAGAGATCAGGGGAAGTGGCGTGAGGCGAGCCAAATGTTCAAACGATTGCTGGCAATCGCCGAGTCACTGGACGACAAGCGCGGAGTGGGCGCGGCGCTGCACGAGTTGGCGAGTATTCAATCCGCTCAAGGGAATCCGAGCGAAGCCCGTCTTCTGCTCCTACGCTCGATTGCGATATCGGAACGGCTGGGATACCAGCGCGACGTGTCGGCGTCGTTGAATCAATTGGCGATTCTCGAAGCCGACCAGGGAAATCCGAGCGAAGCCCGCCGACTAATCCAACGTTCCCTTGCCATCGACGAGACATCGAGAGACCAGCACGGACTGTCGGCGACATTGCAGGTTTTGGGGAGTATCGAGGCGGATCAAGGCAATTCCAGCGAAGCTCGCCGTCTGCTCCAACGCTCACTCGTGATTGGCGAGTCGCTCGGCGCGCCGCGCCGGGTTGCCGATGCCTTAACTGAGTTGGCGGTTCTCGAAGGTGCCACAGGGAACCACAGCGAGGCTCGCCCACTTTGGGAGCGTTCACTTCGGATCGAGGAATCCATCGGTAACCCGAGCGACGCATTGATCCTACGAGACTTACTTGCTGCGATTGACGCACCGAACGGTCAGTTTGATCGGGCGATGGAATTGGCCTGCCGGCTGGTGCGGTCGCGCAGGCAAGTCGGCGACACTCAAGCCGCACCATTTCACGGGATTGTGCGGAACATCGAGCGGTTCGCCTCGCAGGCCCCGTCGTTTGAACCGTTCGAGGATCGTCTGAAGGACTGCGTGTCCGCTTGGAAGTTGCTTTCAACGGATGATCAGTCCGCGCGGCTGACTGAAGGTGATCGAGGGAACCCGAAGGACGCGGTTCTGATTTGGTTGGCCCACGGCGTCGTCTGCCAGCAGCGCAAAGATGAGTCCGGTTGCGATGCCGCTCTGTCGCAGGCACGCACGCTTGCACGCACGATCGGCGATGCCACAATGTGTGCCTTCGTCGAGGCTGTGAGCCTGCAACGAGCCGCCGTCATGAGCGGTGAGACCGCGAGTCCGATTCCTGCGCCAAAATCCAGTTGAACCTGTTTCATCGAGAAATACTCGCATCCTTTCGGATGTTTGAATGGCGTCCGCTCGATTGCCAGTCCCTGAGTTTGTGGGAGAGTTTCATGATCGTGAATAACGACCGACGAGATTTGTTTCGTGTGCTGGATGCGAACACAATGCCGCCCGAGGCGGCAGGGAAGCTGGCGGCGTTGGGGATCACCACGCTGGCGGAATTACGAGACCATTGGGTCTACGGGAACCGACAGTTGATCATCAACTTTCTGGGGGAATCGCCACTGCGATTTGTGTCGGCCGCTCCGTCGGCGATGCTGGCCACTCGCGGGCGTGGGGCGCAACCCAGCAACGTGGTCAATCTGCTGGAGGCAGGACGGACAGAGCCGCTCGTGCGACATGCGCGCGGCGTGATTCTGTCCGCCGCTGAGATGAAAGCAGTCGCCACGGCTCCCGACTCGCTCGCCGCCTCCGCCGGTGTGGCGACGGGAAGTCACGGTGCTTCACTTCCGCTGGCTGGAGCCGCGCCCACCGTGTCACTCGTCAGCAAATTTCCCAAGGTGCGCGACCAGAAATCGAGAGGGACTTGCGTGGCATTCGCGTCAGCGGCGTACTTGGAGTTTCATCGGTCCGCTCAAGCGACAGCGGCGGTGAAACGGCACTCGGAGCAATTCCTTTACTGGGGGTGCAAGCAGGATGACGGCATTCCCAACACCGAAGGGACGTTTGTCAGTGTCGCTCGTCAAGTGCTGAAGCAGCGGGGCGTGTGCCTGAACAGCAAGTGGAAATATCACGAACTCCCAATCGCCAACAATGAAGATCAGGGGCCGCCACCGGCTGGGGCCGAAGCACAAGCTCTGAACGCATGCTGGGCCAATGCGAGCACGGTGGCCGCCAAGAATCCGGCGGCGATTCGCACTCGGCTCGATAACGGCCGACCGGTCGTGTTGTCCGTAAAGACGTTTTCGTCATGGGACTTTCCGTCGGTAGCACTGACCGGTGAAATCCCGATGCCTCTCCCAGGCAGCATTAGCGATGGTGGCCACGCGATCTGTGTCGTCGGCTATGAACTCAACTCCAACGTCCCCGGCGGTGGAGCGTTCATCATCCGCAACTCGTGGGGAACGACCTGGGCCAAACAGAGCGGCCGTTTTGGCGACGGCTACGGCACACTGTTCTTTGAATATGTCAAGAAGTACGGCCTCGAAGCCTATGCCTGAGTGCCCTTGATCGGCCGGGAACGAATCACGGACGCGGTGAATCGACAATCACACCGCGACCATGTTTCTGCACGGGCCGCCGACAACTCGCGACAAATGCCGGAGCAAGATAGCCCTCAATGGTGCCTGCGAGACGATTCAGTTCAGCCTTCGTGACCTTCGTCGCGCTGCTCATCCCTGCGGGATTCTTTACCGTGTGATCGTAAAACGCTTCCGCGCTAGTGATCCCGAACTGCGACTGCAACATCTCGGACAACGACTGCGGAAATGTGGGAATATCTGTCAGCAGCGTCATGGCGCGTCCCTCAAGACGAGAATTCAGCATTGGTTCGTGGTTCTATTCTTGCTGATTCCTAGTGTTCTGGTCAATCCGCTTTTGCCGCGGCAAGTGCCGTGGTCTTGATCGCACCGGCGTCGATCTCCGCCGGTCGCCGGAGACCAGAAGCAATTGCCGCCCTCCACGTTCTTCGACCGCATGGTCAACAACGACGACGATTCCGATGACGCCGACGACCTCGGAGATTTGGAAAGTGTGCTCGATGTCTTGTGTTCGATTGGACTGCCGAGAAAGCGGCTGCGGTGGCATGACCGCAGTCGGCGCGAGCCACTCATCGCGTTCTCGAATCGGCATTTCTATGACGACGATCTCGTGACATTTCCCAGCCCCGATGATCTCGACGGTTCGACGGCGGTTCGGTTCGTGCCTGTCCCCGAGGGTCGCTGGCGGTCCAAAGCGGGATTCAATCCCCTCGAATCGCGTCCCGTCGGCGGAGCGACGGGACTACAGTACGAAACGGACTGCGGAACTCGTGCTCGAACACATCCAGAGGCACAGCCTGCACGTAGCTGAGTTCGCAAGAACTCAGCCGAACGCACCATCACGAACTGAGTTCTTGCGAACTCAGCTACAGCAGCGGCACGGGGGCCGTTCGCTGGGAGTCATCACCTTCAATCTGCGCCAACAACTCGCCGTGCTGGACGAACTGATGGAACTGCGAAAGAACCGTCCCGACTTGGAGCCGTTCTTCCGCGAGGATCGTCCCGAGCCATTCTTCGTGAAGAATTTGGAGAACGTCCAGGGTGATGAACGCGATCGAATCATTCTCAGCGTGGCCTACGGACTGAATGAGGAGAACGGTCGGGACAGTATGAGCTTCGGCCCGCCCAACCGAGCGGGTGGCGAACGCCGACTGAACGTGGCGGTCACTCGCTCCCGCGAGGCCATCACGCTGGTGAGTTCCATTCGATCCGATGACATCGACCTCAACCGGACCAAAGCCCGAGGCGCACGACTGCTGCGCGCCGA
>JANMLE010001004.1:0-5968 GCA_031372385.1 Planctomycetota bacterium
CAGCGCCCATTCGTCGAGCAGTTGATCGAGTTGCTGTGGCTTGGGAAACCGCTTGACCAGTTCCTCATAGACCGCATCCGCTTCTTTCGACCGCTTCGCCTTGCGATGCAGTCGCGCGGCCTGCAATCCCGCCCGATACGAAAACAGCCACGGGGACTGCTGCTCGGCACCGGGTTCGGCCGGCTTGTCCGCCGGCACCTTGCGGAGCAACTCGTCGAACGCCGCGATCGATTCATCGAGTTGACCGGCATCCTTCAACGCTTCCGCGCGGTAGAAGGTCGCTTCGGGGACTAGGCGGTGATTCGGGAACTCCTGCACGATCCGGGCATAGGTCTTGGCGGCCGCTTCCGGCTGCTTCTGTTTCGACTGGGCGAAAGCGAGTCCGCGAATCGCAAACGGTTGCGATTCCATTCCGTTCCAGAGCGGAATCAGCGATTCGTACAGGCGGGCGGCGGCGGGCCAGTCCTCGCGCCCCTCGGCCAGTTCCGCGACTTGCTGCGTCGCGGCGGCGCGCAGCGGATGCTCGGCAAAGTCCTTCTTCAATCGGTCGAGTGCCGCATCGGCCTTCGCCTGATCGTTGAGTCGCGCGGCGGCGATGGCCTGGATGAATGCGGCCCGCGCTCCCTGCCGGCCCTGCGGATGCCACGTGAGATATTCCTGCGCCGCCTTGTCCGCCTCATCGAACTTCTTGACCGCGAGCAATGTGTCGGCCTGCAACACGAAGGCGTCGGCCAACTCGGACTTCGCCCCTTCGGCCCGCACGATCTCCATCAACGGTGTGATCAGCTCCAGCGCCTGCGCATGGTCCCCTTGCAACTGACGGGCAAATGCGAGGTAGTACCGCGCCTGGTTCTTCGTCAGCGGGATCGTACTGTTGGCGAGGACGTTGGCGAATCGTTTGGCGGCGGCCTCGTAGTGTGGCGCGATCTCGTTCGCCAGCTTCTGATCGCGCGCACCGATGGCCGCCCGGGCCAGTTCCAACCGGCCGGCCAGCAACTCGGCGTGCAGCTTCAGTCCACTGGTGGGATAGTCGGTCGCGAACTTCGCCAGCAATCGATCGGCAGCGGCGAGATCACCGGACTCGATCGACAATTCGGCCAGCGCGTGCAGACTGTCGTCGGCGAACTCACCCTTCGACCATTTGGCCAGCACGGTGTCGAACAACTGCCGCGCTTCGGCGGCGTGTCCGAGATGCCGCTCGCACAGCGCCTGTTGAAACAGGATCGATTCGGCCACCGGTTGCTCGCCCGCCGCCATCGCCGCGGCCTTCAGCACTTCGGCGGCTTTGTCGTATTGAGTCAGCGACTTCAGGCTGAGCCCGAGCCAATATCCCGCGGTGACGCGCTGCGACTTCTCTTTCAGCGCGGCTTCGAATTGCGGCACCGCTTCCGTGAAGCGGCCCGATTGATGGTAGGCATAGCCGGCGTTGAGATGCGCGGCCGGGATGAAGCGGCTGGTGGGAAATTTCGTCGTCAACTCCAGGTAGGCCGCAGCCGCCTCGGGATACCGCTTGCGTTCAAATGCCAGTGACCCCAGATGAAACTGCGCATCCGCCGCGCGGGAGCCGTCGGGCTTGGCCGCGAGTTCCTTGAATTGCGCCGCGGCTTCGTCGTCGCGCTTGAGGGCCTCAAAGGCGCGGGCCCGTCCAAACTTCGCGTCCTCGACCAACGACCCTTCCGGGAACCGGCTGATCGCCAGTTGGAAATTCACCAGCGCGGCGGAGGGATCGTTCAGCCGCAACTGAGTGTCGGCCAGATACGGAAGCGCGTGATCATTGAGTGGATCTTTGGGGAAGTCTTTCAGATAGGCGTCGAGTTCCGCCCGTGCGGTGGGAAGGTCTTCCATCAGGTAACTGCATTCGGCGATGCGATACCGCGCCTGGGGCAGATGCGTGCTTTGCGGGTAGTCCTTCACAAACCGCCGCAGTTCATCGCGGGCGGACTTGAAGTCCTCCAGGTTGACCAGCGTCAACCCGAGGTACAGCCGCACCAGGGGGACTTTCTCGTGCTTGTCGTACGTCTTCAGAAAAGCCCGGAACCGTTCGGCCGCGGTCGACCAGCGGCTTTGCTTGTACAGGCCGACCGCCAGATTGAATTCGTCCTGCGCGGCATCGGCGAGGACCGTGGAAGGAACCACGCATTGGAGCGCAACACAAGCCAGCAGGCAGCTCAGCACGAGCAGCCCGTGAATAGGATGGAATGAAGAGCGTGACACCATGACGTGAATTCCGCAGCGCAACAACGAATCCGCAGTCAGGCGTGATGGTAGCCGCGCGGGACGTCGCGGGCAAACTGCCGTTGGACTTGGTCCGGGAGCCATCGGGAAATTGAGAATGGATGTTCTGAGATGTCGAGCCGCGCCCGTGAGGACGCGGTTTTTCGCCCACGACGTCCGCTCCCTCACGGGCGCGGCTCGAATTGAATTCTCCCCATCTTCGAAACAGCGATGGCCCGGGACTCGGTCCAAGGGAGCGTTGCGACGCCGTGATGCTTCGGGCGCGGGACGTTCACGAATGAAGTGAAACTCGCGGGAATCCCGCGGACTCCATCAGTCCCGGCCTATTCGATCGGTAACGGCAGACCGAAGTTGGAGAAGACTTCATACTGCGTCACCAGCCGGATCAATTCGGCGTGCGACTTGGCGCGCAGCTTCTTCATCAGGCTGGCCCGGCGCATTTCCACGGCGCGCTCTGTGACGGACAGGCGGAGCGCGATCGACTTGTTCGGTAGGCCGGTCAGCAGCAGATCGAGCACGGCGCGGTCCTTCGCCGTCAGGACTCGGAACCGCTCGGCGATCTCGCGCCAGGCGGCGCGGCGACGCAGGCGCTCCGCATCGGCGGCGATGGCTCCCGAAACGCGGGCGATGATTTCCTCCGACGATGCAGTCGCTTCAATCACCTCGACCCGCCCCGCGGACAAGACCCGCAGGAGTCGAATGACATCCGGTGATGAGACCAGCACCAGCAACGGGCGCTCGTCCGATCGAGTCAGCCAGCGGGCGCAGGCATCCAGACCGTTCAAATCGTTGGTGGAACTCAGGATCAACAACACACAACTTGGCGATGGATAGTCATCGGGAATTTCCGCCGCGGTCCGGACGATCCTTGGTGCGTGGTGATGGAGCCGCAGTAGTGAATCCCATTGCCGTGCGATCTCTCCGTCGGCGACGAGAAACACATCCGGTTCTGTCGATTGTGACATCGAATTCCATGCGATCGACGGGGTGGCGAGTGTGACCATGTCCGTCACGATTGCAACGCACGTGCCGCGTCAAACCCGACGCCGAGTAATCGCCGCGAACTTCGGGAATCCTCAACACGGGCACATCAACGAGGTTGTGATGCTTATGGACTCTCAGGGTGCAGAACATCAATTCCGCAACAAGGGGTCAGGCACCGGACAAGTATTGTTTCGCACCCCGACTGTCATCCGAGTCCCTCACCGCACGGCGTGGCAACGGGCGGGGGCGAATGTCGATTTAACAATTCCTCGATGCCGATGCGTGGCTGCGAGCTGCGATGATTTCGGGCAGTTCTGCGCGCGTTTCGCATCGTCTGACGAACACTTTGCCCGGAATTGCAAATTCCCGTTGAGATGCCGCCATTCCCTAGGAGAACAGTGAAAACTCGGGGTTTCGACAGCGGTTCTCCGAAGGATGACGACCACTTGGTGGCAACGATGATCACCATTGGCAAGGGGATTGCTTTGGACGGACGGGACCGGACGTCCGCGGGGCGTCGTCGGGTTTAGTTCAACGTCGATCCTTATGAGTCATCGCCAGTGATTGCTCCTCGCGAACGCAAGACAATCGTCGTCATCGGCAACGGCATGGTGGGCCACCGCTTCTGCGAGCGGCTCATCGAGTACGACGTCGCCGGCGAATACCGCCTCGTCACCTTCTGCGAGGAACCGCGCGCGGCGTACGACCGCGTCGGCCTGACGACCTTCTTCGCTCACCGCGACGCCGAAAAGCTGATGATCGCCCGCAAGGAGTGGTATCTCGAACACGGCATCGAACTGCACATCGGCGACCGGGCCTGCGAGATCAACCGCAAGCAGAAACTCGTCCGGTCCGACAAGGGGGTCGAGATCGCCTATGACTCGATCGTCATGGCGACGGGATCGTTTCCGTTCGTCCCTCCCGTGCCGGGGATTAAGAACGCGGGTGTCTTCGTCTACCGGACGATCGAAGACCTCCAGCACATGATCGACTATGCGAAGCACTCGAAGCGCTGCGCGGTCATCGGCGGCGGGCTGCTCGGGCTGGAGGCGGCCAAGGCGGCGTACGACCTCGGGCTCGAGACGCACGTCATCGAATTCGCCCCGCGCCTGATGCCGCGCCAGATCGACGACAGGGGCTCGAAGGTGCTGGTCTCGAAGATTGAGGCCCTCGGCGTGAAGGTTCATCTCAACATCGGGACCAAGGAAGTGCTGGGCAAGAGCCATGTCGAGGGACTGAAGTTCAGCGACGACACGGAAATGCAGATCGACATGCTCGTCGTCTCCGCCGGCATCCGGCCGCGCGACGATCTGGCGAAGTCGTGCGGGCTGGAGTTGGGCGCGCGGGGCGGCATCGCCGTCAACGATCATCTGCGGACGAGCGATCCCGACATCTACGCGGTCGGCGAATGTGCGCTGCACAGCGGAATGATCTACGGCTTGGTCGCACCCGGCTACGACATGGCCGACATCGTGGCGTGGAACTTCTGCGCCTCCGGTCTTGGCTCCTCCGGTCCCCTCGCCCCCTGCCTTGAGGGGGAGAGGGCTAGGGTGAGGGGGCCGAACGGCGAGAACGCTGGCCATGCAGAGTCGGCCTCTTCCTCAACTGGTTCCTTCTCCGGCCCTCAACTCGAAGCCCCCCTCACCCTAACCCTCTCCCCCCAGGGCGGGGGCGAGGGGACAGGAAAGGAACAGCGACTGTTCAGCGGGGCCGACATGTCCACGAAACTCAAGCTGATGGGCGTCGACGTCGCCAGCTTCGGCAACTACGAGGCGGACGAGAAGACCGCGAAGTCGCTCGTGTTTGAAGACCCGTTCGAAGGGGTCTACAAGAAGATTCTGGTCTCGCTCGACGGCACGAAGCTGCTCGGCGGGATGCTGGTCGGCAACGCGGACGATTACGGCCGCTTACTGATGACGTGCAAGTCGGACAAGCCGCTGGGTGTCTCACCATCCGAACTGCTGCTCGGGCCGAAGGGGCACGGGGCGCCGGGCAATTTGGAGGAACTCGACGACAACGCCCAGATCTGTTCGTGCAACAACGTCTCGAAGGGCAAGCTCTGTGCGGCGATCGCGTCGGGCCTCTGCACGGTCGCCGACTTGAAGACGAAGACCAAGGCGGGAGCCGGCTGCGGCGGTTGCGTGCCGCTCGTGACCGACCTGCTGAACAGCGAACTCAAGAAGGCGGGCAAGGCGATCAACACGTCGCTTTGCGAACACTTCGCTTTCACGCGACAAGAGCTGTTCGAGATCGTGAAGATCAAAGGCTACAAGACGTTCGCCGAGTTGGTCGCCGGCAGCGGCAAGGGCCACGGCTGCGAGGTCTGCAAGCCGGCGGTGGCCTCGATTCTCGCCAGCCTGTGGAACGAGAACGTGATGGACCACACGGTGCTGCTGGACAGCAACGACCGCTTCCTCGCGAACACCCAGCGCGGCGGCACGTTCTCGGTGGTCCCGCGCATCGCCGGCGGTGAAGTCACTCCCGAGAAGCTGATCGTGCTCGGACAGGTCGGCCGGAAGTACAACCTCTACACAAAGATCACCGGCGGCCAGCGGATCGACTTGTTCGGTGCGGCCGTTCACCAGCTTCCCGACATTTGGGAGGAGCTGATTGCCGGCGGCTTCGAGAGCGGACACGCCTATGGCAAGGCGCTGCGAACCGTGAAGAGTTGCGTCGGTTCGACATGGTGTCGTTACGGCGTCCAAGATTCGGTCGGCTTCGCGGTCCGCATCGAGAACCGCTACAAGGG
>JANMLE010001035.1:0-3597 GCA_031372385.1 Planctomycetota bacterium
GTTCAAGCCGGGCCACCCCGCCCAGCAACTCTTTCACGATCGAACAACATTTTTGCGCGATGAGCCGTGGAAGATCGACACCTGAAATGGACCTGTCTCCTTTGTGCCCCCCACCTCGAATTTAACCAAAACCGCCCCACCCGCTTATCTCAAACTCAGGCGAGGTTCAAACCAGACGGCGAGCCCTTTTGTGGAGTCGCCTTCGCATTCGACTCGAAGCTCCAGTTCTTTCACGTTGCGAATGCTGATTTCGCAGTCGTTGCCGACGCCCCAATTCTGAACTGGCTTTGACGTAAACAGTTTTTCGCCGTCGCCGAGGACGACGAACGTGAGCTTACCCTTGGGATTCTCACGGCTTTGATCGGCGACTCCGAAGCGCGCACGGAAGATCAGCTTCCGGAGGCGACCGATGTCGTACTTCACCGTCGCAGAGTCGTGTGGAGGTGGTTGCGTGAAAATCCCATTGGGTGACGGTCGGCCGTCGAGCATGATCACATCAGGGTCAAAGTCCGTCATTTCGCCGTTCTTGCCCCAACCGAAGTCTGCGTTGTCAGGGGATTGCAAGACCTTGTGAGATGTCTCCGGCAAATTGGACAAATAGACGACGTCCGGTGGATCGATGTTCCACCCTCCATCTCCCCAACCGCTAAATCCACCCGGCTTCAGTTCCGCAGAGTTATATGCGACATCTCCTCTCTTCGCGGACAACCTCATACTGAATTTTCGGTCTTTGTCGAACAACTCAATGTACTCTGGTGTTCGAGCTACTTCTTTCCAAGAATATCTGTTCCGCTTCCCATCAGTCGCCGTTTCGATCCATTCACCTGTTTTGACCAGGCGGAACTCACTTTTCGTCCCGTTACTCTGTTTCCAGTAGGACCGACCATCATTGGGATGACGGAAAGGAACGGCTGGTCCTCCCGCAACCTGTCCGGTTTTGGTTGGATCGGGCTTGCCGGGACCCACCGCGTTGAAGCCCGGACCGGTACCACCGGTGCCACCACCGATGCCGCCGATCTCATTGAGTCGTTTCTCAATCCGCAGCTTTTGCAGCGATGTAGATCCGCCCAAGGCGCGTGCATACCATTCGCCCGAATGCTTCAACAGAGTCGACTTGGCATCACCTTTTTCGTTCTGCGCAAGATCCCACCACCCATCCGCGACAGCAATTTGTGCGGCGTTCTCGTAAGACGTCTTCAGTTCTAGTTCGCTCGCAGCTTTCCATTGGGAGTTGTTTCCCTTGGCGAGAAACGGTAGTCCGTCTTTCCAATTGTTTTCGAAGACGGCAAGCCACCTTCCGGCCTGCAAATTGGCCTCGGGCTCATCTGGCGTCTTGAGCAGGGTGGCGTTCGCTTTCTGAAATGCTTTCCACTGCGTTTCTCGGTTCGCGATCTGATTTCGACCTTCCGTGATTGTCAGTTTGGCTTGCGCGCTGGCCGGAACCCGTCGGTTCGCCGACTCGGCGGCAGCCAGTAATGCCCTCGCTTCCGGATAGCGATTCTGAAGTGCATCAGCGCGGGCCGCCGAGATGGCTTCCACGATCGCGGACTTCAGCGACTCGGTGTTCTTGCAGTCTTGCAGAAATTCGATCAGGTACTTTTCTTTGAGCTGTCGCGGGTCTCCCTCAAAAGTTGTTCCCAACAGACCAACAGCCTCCATACACGATTCGAACCCACCGGCTTCCTTTGACAGTTGGATCACCGTTGTCAGGACGACGTATTTCTCGTCTGCGGAAAGATCGGCTCGTTTACCAGCGGCCATCAACGTCTGTGCCACCTTCTCTTTCTTGGCCTGTGAGTCTGCTTTTTTCAGTTCGTAGGTCTCTTCCAGCAACTTCTTGATTTCAGACTGTCGTGCAGCAGACGGTACGGGTTGCTTGTCAGCAGGCGATTGCGAATACCCGTCGAGGCACTGAAAATGGAGAAGACCTGCGATTACACAAAGTTGAAAACAATTCACGGCAAGAGGGTTTGCTCGATTCATACAGTGTCGGCCCTTCTGTTCAGGTGCGGTGGTATGGAAGGAACAGCGCATTGCGAACACAAGCCCAGTTCCAGGGAGAACCGGGCTTGGATCGTTGAAGGCGAAGCCGTTGTGAGGCTATCAGGACAGAATGCCCGTGGCGGCGTCGGCGCTGACCATTTCGCGGGGTTGGTTGAGGTGGTTGTAGACCATGAATAGCGTTTTCCGTCTCAAACAAGCACAAGACTTTTCCGAGGTGCTGGCACCCATCGTCACGCATTCGGATGTTCCATCAGGTCGCCAACGACTTGGCTGACGCCCTCGTGGTCAAAGACCACGGGAACCCCGCCGGGGCCGGCGTACAGGCCCACTCCATCGCGAACAACGATGGCGTCGGGATGGTCAACCTCGACCCGGTCGCCGTTGACCAACGCGATGGTGAAGGGGCGAAATGGGGTCCGGCGTTTGAAGGTGAGGACTGTTTCGTCAAAGGTCTCCAACCGCATGGCGATTCTCCGAAAACTGATGATTGCAACCGGGGCAACCCCAACATACCAGAGGCGGCGGACCTCAATCAAATTCGTAGCGGGCGGAGTGCCCTCCAAAGCTAACCGCTCACAACGTCCTCACGTCAGGATGCCCGTCACGGCATCGGCGCTGACCATCTCGCGGGGTTGGTTGAGGTGGTTGTAGACCGTGCGGCGGGGGTTCATGCCGACGCTGTGGTAGATCGTGGCGAGCAGTTCGATCGGGTGGACCGGGTTCTCGACCGGGGCCGAGGCGGTTTGATCGGACTTGCCCCAGACGAGGCCGCGCTTGACGCCGGCACCCGCGATCAGGCCCGTGTAGCAATATGGCCAGTGGTCGCGGCCGTCGTCGTTGTTGCTGTTGCCGGACGTGCTGACGCCCCGCTTCGGGCTGCGACCGAACTCGCCGATCGCCAGCACCAGCGTGTCCTTCAGCATGCCGCGATCATCCAGGTCGGAGATCAGTCCCGACAGACCGGCGTCGAGCATCGGACCGGACTGGTTCTTCATGCGGGCTGACAGGCCGACGTGGACGTCGAACGAGTGGTTGTCGCTGTTGGCGACCTTGGGCCAGTTGACCTGCACCACGCGCGTTCCGGCCTCGATCAGCCGCCGCGCCAAGAGCAGGCTTTGGCCGAACGTGTTGTTGCCGTACTTCTCGCGCATCTCCTTGGATTCGGCTCCCAGGTTGAAGGCTTCGCGCGCCTTGCCGGACAGGACCAGCGACAACGCCTTGCCGTAGTATTCATCCAGGGCGTACTTGCTGACCGCCTTGTCCAGATCGTTCAGGCTGGCGTTGACCGTGTCGCGGAGTTGAGCCCGGCGAGCCAACCGGTCTTGCGGGACTTCCGCCCGCAGTTGCAGGTCGTCGACCCGGATGCGGTCCATCTTGGTCATGTCCATGTCGTCGCCGGTGGGATAGAGCGTGTACGGGTCGAACGCGCGACCCATGAACCCGGCGGTCCCCCCCTTGCCGATCACACCGCTTTCCTGCAGTGGACGGGGCATCATGACGTACGGCAGCATCGGAACTTCGGGCGGCTTCGCCTTGACGATGTGGCAGCCCCAGTTCGGGAAATCCTTGGGACTCGGCGGCTCCAACTGCCCC
>JANMLE010001070.1:0-12546 GCA_031372385.1 Planctomycetota bacterium
CGAGGACTACAAGCGGTATCTGCTGGGCGTGATGCGCGAGAAGCTGCCGTTCAAGGAAGTCCCGATCAAGCTGTACTTCCGCTCCAAGGACATGGACCCGGACAAGGCCGAGCGCGAGGAAGCCCGGGCGAAGGCGGTCGAGGAAGGAGAAGATCTGCCCGAGGAATTCACGGACGACATGGACTTCGAGGATGAATCGCTCGCCAACGCGGAGTTTGAAGAGTGAGCCGTGCGGGGGCGACTGCATGAGCGGCCGGTCCGAATCAATCCCCGCGGTGTTCGTAAGTCCGCCGGGAAGTACTGCGACCGCGATGAGTTTTTCGTAAAATCTGTCGTAGGGAACGCGCTCCGACCGACGTATAATCTGCCGCGACAATTCTGCGGACCGACTTTGCGGATTGGGCTGACCTGACGAGGAGCCCGGACGCAGACACGCCCTTCGGCGGACGGATGGCATCAGCAACAGGCATCGAACATGTCAGACGAGCCGCTCAGCACCAGCCGTTCGCAGTCCGGCGGCGATGTTGACGCAACTTCGACCGCCGAGAGTACTGTGCCCGCTTGGCTGGCGGCGCGCCGAGCCCGTGGTTCCACCGCGACGATCGCGCCGGCCGAAGTTGACCTCGAACTCGAAGTGGAATTCGAAAGCTTTTCCGAGGCGGACACGTCTGAACTGGATGACGCGGTAGAGGTCTCGGAAGACGCGGTATCAGAGGACGCTGTACCGGGGGAAACGCCACGGCTTGCCGTGTTCTCGTCTCAGACCGAAGCGCAGTTCGTTTCGGACGTCAACGCGCAGGACGTTGATCCCCAAGACGTCGGCGCGCAGATCAATCTCAGCCGGCCGAGTTTCCCGACGTCGACGCCAACGCGACCGGCTCCCGTCTTGTTCACCGCAGCCGCCCCGGTCCCGCCGCCATTGCCAACGGTTGAATTGCGGCCGACCGTTGCACCGAAGCCCAACGCTGCCACGGTCCGCCCGGTGATTTCCCTGGCGAGTGACGTGTCGCCGCCGGAAGACAATTCGATGAAGGCGAGATTCCTCCGTTGGGTGCGCAGCGCCACGATGGCCGGGGTTCTGGTCTCCTTTCTGGTCCACGCGGTCGCTGTGTCGGTGCTGGCCGTGCTGGTGATCGGCGGCCCAAAACTTCACCGGGCACTGGACATCTTCGGAGTGTTGTCTGATCCGAACGACAAGCTCTCAGACATCGAACTTGATTCAGCCATGCCCTTCGATCCGGGGCAGGATGCGGCACCGCTGGAGTTCCCCGACATGGTGCAACTCGCGAGCCCCGAGTCGTCGGCGTTCGACCCGGGGGACTCCATTCGCGGGGCCGTCGGTGGAAAGGGACGCGGCAGTGGCGAGGGGGGCGAAGGGGAATCGATGGCCCTGCCGGCCGTCAACATCCCCAAGTACGCGGTCACCAAGGGAAGCTTCTCAGCGTGGACCGACCCGAGGGATCCAATACCAGGCATCTCATACGAGATCGTGATCCAGTTTCGCCTGCCGGCGAACGTCAAGACTTATCGAGGCAGCGATCTCTCCGGGATGGTGACTGGCACCGACGGTTACAAACAGGCAATCAAGTTCAACCGCGGACAGTCCTTCGATGTGCAGGATGGCAGCGTGCAGGTGCGGATTCGAGTTCCCGGCGCGGCGCAACTCGTTCGTGACACGATTCGGATCGAGTCGAAGGTGCTGCGCGAAAAGCAGATGATCGAGATCGAATTCTGAGAACCCCGTCCAAGGCAGTCGGCGGGAAATGATCTACCCGTAGGACGGATTTCCAATCCGTCTTGGGTTGACGGACGGATTGGAAATCCGTCCTACGGCCTCGGTAGTTGAATTCCTGCGGACTTCCCAACGCGCCGTCGCACATCCAACATCTTTCCGGGGGCATGGTTTGTCGCACCTTCCGGTGATACGGTAGACTTCCGGGAGCAGAACGCGGACCTTGTGCGTCTGCGTTGAGATGCCTCGTCCATCGCTGACAACTTCGCCGCTTTCGAGCCGGGGACTGTATCCGTGTCGTACCGATTTTCATTCACATGCGTGCTGGCATGTCTCGTCCTCTGGCTCGTGTTCCACGAGACTCGCGCGTCCGCACAGCAGCCAGCCGCGCCGGTCGTCAATTCGCCGCCCCCCGCCGCCTCGCCCGCCGGGGTCCGTGACCCCAACGCGTATCCGCCGTTTCCGGGGCCGTTCTACCGGGGCAGTTATCCCACCCGGCGTGAGCTGGCGGGATACTACTTTGACACGCGGAAGCTCCTGTACCTGCTGGCGTTGTTCTTCCTGTGGACTTGGACGGCCGGTTGGATTGATACCGACGCCAACACTTTGAAGGTCCGCCCCGACACGTGGAACACGGTCGTCCTGCTGGCGGGGATCGTGGGGTTCCTGGCCGCCTTGTGCGCCCCGAGTTTTGGGTTGTCGTTCATCGCGATGACGTCCGGTTACGCGGTGCCGATGGGACTGTATGTCGCCGAGCGGAACAAACGCGTTCCAGAATCCGGCAAAGTTCTGACCCCGCGTCACATCCGTTCGGTGACGCTTCGCCTGCTGTCCCGGCTCGGTGTGAAAGTCGGTTCGCGCGAGACGCGGGAATCCGTCGCCGGGCCACCCATCAGGTTGATCGGCAAATCGGGCGGCAAGGGGGAAGTGGACCGCTCGCGCCAGGTGGAAAGTTCGAAGGGCTATCTGGCCGCCAAGGAATTGATTTACGACGCCATTCTGCGGCGCACCACCGACGTCCACATGGAACCGAAGGAAGACGAGATGTCGGTCCGGCTGCGCATCGACGGGGTGATGTACCCGGCCGAGGCGTTTGATCGACCAATGGGCGATGCCCTGGTCAACATCTTCAAAGTGCTGTCGGCGATGGACATCACCGAACGCCGCAAGCCGCAGGACGGCAGTTTCCGTGCGGAAATGGAGGGTCGCCAGGTCGACTTCCGCGTGGCCACCCAGGGCCTGCAGGGTGGCGAAAAGATGGTGATCCGAATCCTCGACAAGGGCACCACCGTCAAGACGCTGGGCGACCTTGGGATGCGCAAGCAGATGGTCGAGCAGTTGCACGAGATTGTCCACCAGCCGCACGGCATGATGATCACCTGCGGCCCCACCGGTGCCGGCAAGTCGACCACGCTCTACGCGGCCCTGCAGGAAATCGACGCCTTCGAAAACAACATCATCACGATCGAAGACCCGGTCGAATACAAGATGGCGAACGTGACGCAAATCGAGATCAACTCGAAGGCCGGGCAGACCTTCGCCGGTTCATTGCGAAGCGTGCTGCGTCAGGATCCCGACATCGTGATGGTCGGTGAAATCCGCGACGGCGAAACCGCCAAGATCGCCTGCCAGGCGGCCAACACCGGCCACATGGTGTTTTCAACGCTGCACGCCAACGACACGATCGCGGCACTGTTCCGGCTGATCGATCTGGAAGTCGAACCGTTCCTGCTCTCCAGTTCGGTCTCCGCGATCCTCGGACAGCGCCTGGTCCGCAAGCTGTGCAACGACTGTAAGGAAGCCTACAAACCGACGGCCGACCTGCTGCAAAAAGTCGGCCTGCCCGCTGACAAGGTCGAGAAGTTCTATCGTCCGCCCGCCCACCGCGAGGCCACCTGCCCGTCGTGCAACGATCTGGGTTACGTCGGCCGGATCGGTGTCTACGAGTTGCTGGTCATCACGGACCGGTTGCGCGACCTGATTCGCGAAAACCCCAACCTGACCGCGATCAAGGCCGAAGCCCGCAAGAACGGCATGCTGTACATGAAGGAAGAGGGCCTGCGGCTGGTCGTCAAGGGAATCACCTCGGTCGACGAAATGCTCCGCGTCGTCAAGTGACCGCCGGTGGATCACCACCGTTCATTCCCCGTTTTCCAATTCAACATTCACTGAATCACCAACCAAAGCCGAGTTCTTCATGATCGACGTCGCCTGCCTGATCGTGATTGGTGTCATCGTCTGGTGTGTCGCCAGCGAGGGATTGTGGGGGTCCGCCCACACGTTTCTGTGCGTGCTGCTCTCCGGTTTGCTGGCGATGAATTTCTTCGAGCCGCTCGCCGGATTCTTGGACGGGATGCTTGGGGGCGCGAAGAACTATTCGGACATCGTCGCGCTGGTGGGCCTGTTTACCGCGTTCGTGTTCGGGCTGCGATTGGGGAGCGAGCAGTTGTCGCCGACGTTCATCCAATTGCCGTCGACGGTCGATCAAATCGGGCGCTGGGTGTTTTCCGCACTGACCGGCTACGTCACGATGGCGCTGCTGCTGACGTCGCTCCACACCGCGCCGCTACCACGCGAATTCATGGGCTTCAAACCCGAACGGGCGAATTTCTTCGGGATGGCTCCCGACCGGCAGTGGCTGGGATTCACGCAGTACGTGACCGAAAAACCGATGGGCTGGATCTATGCCCAGAACCCGACCTCCAAGGAATTTGTGGCGCATGGGTTCGACGGCAAATACGAAGTGCTGGGCGACCCGACTTCCCCATTTCCGAACACGGTCTGGCCATCATTTCCCATTCGTTACGCCTCACGCCGCGATCAACTCGGCGGCTCCCAAGCCGCCGCCCCACCCCCGGTCGCAATCCAACCGGTCGCCCCAGTCGGCGGCGGCAGTGGTGGTGCCACCCCGACGAACCCCGGATTCTGAAGTGCCCGCGAACTGACGCTCGACAGGGTGATGTTCCGCCCGCAGCTATTCACGCAGGTCTCCGCCGAGTCGGCCGCGCGAACGTCAGGAACCGCACGGAGTCTGCGACGAGCAGGACTCGGCAGAGGCGGATTCGCCCAACAGATGCGACCGGCGGAGTAAGACTCGTTCGTTCAGCATGCGGCGGATGTGGCGGTGGCAGGACATGCAGCCGGCACCGGCTCCGCAGACTTGCGAGACGCCGCGGATCGACTGCGGGTCGTGCTCGGCGATCGCTTCGCGGATTTCGCCCTCGGTGACGTTCAAACAATGACAGATCGGCCGATGGGATTCGGCGTGAACGTGATTCTGGGCGAGAGTTTGCTGACCGAAGTCCATGGCAGACACTCAACAGAACGAGGCACCGGAGCGATGCGGAAGGCCAATGTTGAGATTGAGTCTCAACTGCGGAGTGGATTCTTGTCGTTGTCATTGAAAATGTCAATCATCCGTCTTCAAAAAGCGCTCGCAGCACCAAACCAACCGTGATGAATGCGGTACGAGTTCTCGGGAGACACCCGATTGAAGGCATGACACCTCGCGCCGATTTTCCGGGTGCCCTTGATTTTTTGCCGGAAAACTCCAGTCTGTTCTCCTGTCGAAACTGCCAACGACGACCGGACTTCCTGAAACAATGCGAGGCGGCTGAATGTCTGATCGACGAACCCTGTTCCGTGAATGTGCGTGGATGCTCGTGCTGGGACTCGTTTCGACCGCGTTCGCCGACGGTCCCGCCGACAACGTTCCCGACAACGTCCGCCGGATTCCCAAGCTGGGAGTCGACGTTCCCGACGCCGACCGCCAAGAGCTGGAAGCGGGACTGAAAAAGCTGGCGGCAGTGATCGCCGCGCTGAAGCAAAACGACAGTCCGCTCGTGAAGAAGCTATTGCCAGACGTGCTGATCTTCCATCGGGCTGTGGATCAGGCGCTGCGTCATCGGGAGTTCTTCGATGCGAAAGAGATCCCCGCCGCCAAAGCCCTGCTCCAGCAGGGACAGCAGCGGGCCGAGCAACTGCTGGCGGGAAAGGCTCCGTGGACGGAGCAAACAGGTGTGGTCGTGCGGGGCTACGTTTCGCGCATCGATCAGACGGTCCAGCCTTATGGACTGGTCATCCCGGTCACCTACGACTTTGCCGGGAAGACATCGCATCGGTTGGACTTCTGGTTTCATGGTCGGGGCGAAACTCTCAGCGAAGTCAACTTTCTGAACGACCGGTCGAAGAACGTCGGCGCGATCTCGCCCCCGGACACGATCGTGCTGCATCCCTACGGTCGCTACTGCAACGCGAACAAGTTTGCCGGCGAAGTCGATTCGTTTGAAGCTCTCGCCGCCGTCCAGCAGCAGTATCGCGTCGATCCCGACCGGATCGCCATCCGCGGTTTTTCAATGGGGGGAGCCGCCTGCTGGCAGTTCGCCGTGCATTTCCCCGACCGCTGGTTCGCCGCCAATCCCGGCGCGGGCTTCTCGGAGACACCCGATTTTCTGAAGGTCTTTCAGAGTGAAACGCTGACCCCGACGTGGTACGAGCAAAAGCTGTGGCGGATGCACGACTGCCCCGGCTATGCGGCCAATCTGGCTCATCTGCCGACCGTGGCCTACAGCGGCGAGATCGACAAGCAGAAGCAGGCGGCCGACCTGATGGCCGCCGCGTTTGAACGGGAAGGGATGAAGCTGTTGCACCTCATCGGCCCGATGACGGCCCACAGCATTCACAAAGAATCCGCCAAGGAAATCGAAGCGAAACTCGCCGAATGGGCGGTCAAGGGGATCGACCGTTCACCGGCCAGCATTCAGTTCGTCACCTATACCCTCCGCTACAATCGGATGCACTGGCTGACGGTCCATGGACTCAAAGAGCACTGGGAAGAAGCCCGAGTCACGGTGAAACCGGTCGGCGATGAACTGTTGGTGCAAACGAAAAATGTCACGGAGTTCACTCTCCGACCGCCAGCGGGCTCGCCAAGAAAAATTCGCCTTGATGCCGGCGCGGCAATCGACCTGCCTACCGACGTTTCTGCCGGGGCAACGTTTGTGCTCGATGCTGTGGACGGAAGATGGCACGAAGCGAAGGGTGCGTTTCTGGAACTGTGGACCATCAAGAAGCATGGCCTGCAGGGACCGATCGACGACGCGTTCATGGACTCGTTCGTGTTCGTCAAGCCGAGTGGTGTCTGCCGCAGTGAACCGGTGGACAAGTGGGTGAAATCGGAATTCGATCACGCGGTCACCCACTGGCGGCAGCAGATGCGCGGCGACGCCGTTGTGAAGTCCGACACCGAGATCACCGACCACGATATCGCCTCGTCGAACTTGGTGCTGTGGGGTGACTCCCAGGCAAACAAAGTCTTGGCGAAAATCGCGGACGAGCTGCCGATCCGCTGGACGGTCGAATCGATCGCGGCGGGCGATCGATCGTTTGACGCCGGACAGCATGCCCTGATCGCGATCTATCCGAACCCGCTCAACCCCAGGAAGTACGTCGTGCTCAACAGCAGTTTCACCTACCGCGAATACGACGATCTGAACAACGCCCGCCAGGTCTCCAAGCTGCCGGATTGGGCGATCGTGGACGTGCGGACGCCGCCGAACAACCGCTTTCCCGGCAAGGTTGTCGCGGCGGATTTCTTCGACGAGCGATGGCAACTGAAGCCGGTCACGGCAAAATGAGATCGAAGACCCTCGCGGGTTCACGGCGTCAAACGACACGAGCATCGAACAAACAGTACATGCCCCGCTGTGATCAATCGCAATTCACTCGGAAAGACCATCAACAGGAATCGCCATGAGTGCCGAAGCCCGCGTTGCCGAATTGAAGCTCGAATTTCCACCGCCGCCCAAACCCGGCGGGATTTACCATCCGGTGGTGATTGTCGGAAACCTGGCCTACGTTTCCGGGCATGGACCGATGCGCACCGACGGCTCGATGATCTCGGGCAAGGTCGGGGCGACGATGAGCGAGGCGGAAGCGCATCAGACGGCGCGCCAGGTCGGTCTCACCATGCTGGCCACGTTGCGGCGCGAACTGGGAAGCCTCGACCGCATTGAGCGGCTCGTCAAGACGCTGGGGATGGTCAACGCCACGCCGGAGTTCGCCACGCACCCGCAGGTCATCAACGGGTTCAGCAACCTGATGGTCGAGATCTGGGGCGAAGTCAACGGCAAGGGAGCCCGCAGCGCAGTCGGCATGGGATCACTGCCGGGCAACATCGCCGTCGAAGTCGAAGCGATCTTTGAATTGAAGGCGTAGTGGTAGTGAGTGGGTAGTGGATAGGCCAAGCCGTCTGGCGCGTCTGACTACTCCACGACCGACCGGCTCACTGGTTGCCGAATGCGCGGTGGATGGACTTGAGCATCGACTGTTCGAGGGCCTCGTCGCGTCCCTTGGAAATCCAGCCGGACGGCGTGGCTTGGCCGACGACCGCATTCAGGTCGCGTTGCAGGATGTTGTCGTCCAGGAATGTCGCCGCCCCCTGCAAGTTCGCCGCCTTGGCGACGTCTTCCAGTTCCTTGTGGGCTTCCACGCCGATCAGGTATCCCCCCTCGACGGGTGTCACGCTGACATGGGCCTTGCGGCGGATGGATTGCAGCGTGCTCTCGACGCGATTGTCCATTCCAACCGAATCCGCATGCCACGGCTCCATGAGACTGGCACCCGTCTTGTAGCGGGTTTCGAGGACTCCGCCGAGTTTGTTTTCTCGCTCGATCTCGAACAGGTAATCGTGGACAACGTCGACTGTTCGTTCCCAAGCGACATCATGGTTGTTCGCCCGGACGAACAACGGATTGCTGACGGGTGCGCCGTAGTTCTGAATCGTGGCGCAACCATTCGTCGAAGCGACCAGAATCGCCGCGATCAGCATCGTGCCCTGACTGGAGAATTGACGAGTCACGTTGGCCACACCGTCGAGGAAGAACACCCCATTCAGTGCCAGAACGTCAACGACGGACCGGCGACCGGGAGGGGCGTAATGTGACAGGCAACCCCGATTGACTCAAGATCGATTTCAGTGGGATGCAACCCCCGGACGGCAATCAGGATCGGCGAACTATTTCGACTGTGATGGTTCAGTTGATAGGGACGAGTGCAAAGTGAGCAGTGCAAAGCGCTCAAGCGACGATGACGGTTTTCTCCACGAGCAGGCTCCCGGACGTGCTGTACGGTGGTCGTCGCACTGGCGTCTACTTGAGTGGGAATGTCTTTCATTTTGCACTTTGCACTGATCACTTCTCACTTTGCACTGAATCTTTCGGATCAAACCTTCACAGTAGAACTACTGCTGCCGGATCGCCCACAGATGCTGGAAGGTCCGCATGTAGATCGTGCCGTTCGAGATCACCGGCGACGACGACTGATCCTCGCCCAGATCGTTGACCGACAGGATCTTGAACTCGCGCCCCGCCTGGATCACGCTGACCTTGCCATCGCGGGCCGTCAGGTAGAGCTTTCCATCCGCGTAGACGGGCGACGCGCGGTGGCGGTGTCGATGCGTCGCCTGCGAATAGACTTCCTTGCCCGTCTTGGCTTCGAGCACCGTCAGGTTGCCGTTTTCCATGCAGAGATAGGCCAGATCATCGACGATGACCGGAGTGGGGACGTCGGGAGTCCTCTTCCAACTCCAGTAGTGCTTGTCGACCGCGTTGGTGATGTCTCCCTTCCCATCGGCCTTGATCGCCAGCACGGGATGCCCCTTGGCCGACGGGGCGATGATCAATCCGGGGACGGCCACGGGCGAGGCGACGAACCGGAGTGTCGAGTCGTAGCGCAGCTCGGGATCATCGCGGCGGTTCAGTCCGCCGCAGCGCCAGACTTCGTGTCCGTCCTTCAGGTCGTACGCGATGAGGAAGTCGGCACCGTGAGTCAGCAGCAACTTCTTGTCGCCGTCCTTGTAGAGCATGGCGGAGGCGTACGAGTGTTCGTTCTCACCCTCGGCGTCACTCGGCCGGTCCACCTTCCAGACCTGACTGCCGGTGGCCCCGTCCAGGGCCACGACACAGGCTTCGCGCGTCTTGGGATTCCCTTCGCCGTGAATCAACTGCAGGAACAACACCCCGTCTTCGAGGATCGGTGTGGAGCTCATGCCATACGCGATGTTGAACTTGCCGTACCGCTCCTGCATGTCGGCCTTCCAGACTTCCTTTCCGGCGACGGTGTAACAGGCGAGCGTGCCGTCTCCCATGAAGGTCCAGACGTGCCGGCCATCGGTCACCGGGGAGGGGGACGCCGAGTTTCCCTCGTCGCCGCGCGACGCCTTGTTGCCCTTCGCCACCACCTGCTGCCAGACCTGCTTGCCGCCGGTGTCGACGGCGATCAACAGCAGCTCACCGGCCTCGCTGGTCGACGTCAGGAAGATGCGATCGCCCCACACGACGGGGGTCGCCCCGGCCGGTCCCGGCAGAGGCAGTTTCCAGGCGACGTTTTTCGTCGGGCTCCACTCGGCGGGCAGATTCTTCTCGGCACTGAGCCCATTGCCCGTCGGCCCCCGCCAACCGGGCCAGTTCTCGGCCATGACTGTTCCGGAAGTCACAGAGATCACCACGGCGACCAGGGCACAGCGACGCAGAACAAGCAACATGACTCGGTTCCTCACACAACGGGCGGGGGATAAAGGCGGGAGCGGCGGGCAGGCATCGGCAATGGCCGACCAGTGTGCCGGGAGTCGCCGCGGTCGTCAATCAATCAACACGGCAAGGCACCTGATGCGTCGTGAAATGAGTTGTGGAGTATGCACATCTTGCTTGCCGGAGTTCGCGGAGACTTCGTCGGTGTTCATCTTTCTGCCTCTCTCTTTCTGTCTCCTTCTTCCTGTACCGGCAAGGCAGGGAGACAGAAAGAGAGAGGCAGAAAGATCATTGAGTCTCGTCGGCCACTCTCGGACCCGAGCAACACACAGTTCACCGGTGACGCAGCAACCCGGACGTTTCAAACGTCCGGGTCACTTTTCGCTCTGCCCCGCGAATGTCGCGAATCGTCGCGCATGAAGAAGAAGTCGGGCGGTACTACTTCTGCTTCGCCACGTAGGTCATGTAGATCAGGAAGGCGACGGGACACCCGATGAGAATCCCCGAGAAGGGGATCAGACCGGGAAGGCCGATGCGCTTGTAGATCAGGTCGTACAGCAGGAACGTGTCGAGCAGGCTGAAGCCGATCACCGACCAGCATGCCGCCAGGATGCCCAACTGCTTGCGTTGGGCCTTTTCATCTTCGGTCAGCACAACCTTGGCGTTGCCGGACGATTTACCCGACGATTTACCCGACGACTTCCCGGACGACTTGCCCCCCTTGGAGGTCTCCGGTGCCTCCTTGCGCAGGCCGGCCGCGTAGTACTTGGCGATCCCTTGGTTGATGCTCAGCGGAGTGGCCAGCACCGGCCGGATCGGCATGTTGAACCGCAGGCGGATTTCGTCTTCCAGTTCCGAGTCCGGCTCTTCGACGCACGCCACCAACACACCACCGTGATCGATGAAGAGCGGCAGGCAGACGTGTCGACGGACAACGGACCGGGGCACCTGGTCGAGTACCGAATCGTCCGGCAGCATGTCCGCCAGATCGACAAACGGGCGTCCGAGTTCGCGGGCGAACGCCCGGGCCGCCACATCCGGTTCGGTGAGCTTTAGCTGCACGAGGGTGTCACGGATCGACAGGCCCGTTCGCTCCGCGTGCGATTTGACTTCGCGGACCTGCTCGGCGGTCAGCACGCCGTCGTCCTGCAGGTACGAGGTCATCGGACGGCGTCCCGTGGTCGCATCGCGATCATCAATGACACGCCCCAGGCTTTGATCGTACTCCTGCTTCGCTTCCGCGTCGGTCAGGCAGAGCATCGCCTTGGCCAGTTCGTTGAGCAGCGACTGCGACTCCATCGAGTATTGGCCGGTCGCGTACTTGCGCACGTGGGCGTTCAGCTTCTTGTAGTACTTGCGAACCTTTTCGGCGTCATCCTCGAACTGCACCAATCGCAGCAATTGGTAGTGGTCCGGCGGCCGCGGTCCTTCCGGGATCCCCAACCAGTCCTTGTAGACATCAATGGCCACCAGACACCCTCCCGCATGCACGTGAATCCAGATCGAAGCGATTCGGACGGGCCGCCTGGCGACCCGTCCCGGGCCCGCTCTTGACTACTCGACCTGGTAATCCCTGGCGAGCTGTTCGAAGTCGCCGACACCCTGGTCGCTGAGGCCCGAATCGCGGACGATTTCGGTCGTGGCGATCCGGCTGCCGGTCAACTCTTTTGCGATCGCATGGATTCGTCCATTCGAGTCGTAGCTGTAGGTCACCTCGACGGGCGACCCGGCCGGCAGATTGGGGGGCAGGCCACCGATGCGGAAGTCGCCAATTTGCGTGCAGGCATCGGGATCGGTCGCTTCGCCTTCCAGGATGTAGACGTGGATGGACGTCTGGTTGGCGGAGTTCGTCACGAACCGTTGGGTGACGCTGGCCGGGATCTGCGAGTTCTTCGGGATCATCACATGGTTGATCTTTTTCGTCCGGTCGGTCGGGCTGGTCACCTTGACGCCCAGCGAGTGCGAGTTGACGTCGCTGGTGTTGACCGAGCGGAGGCGGTTGGAGATCAGTGTGTTCAAGCCTTCGATGCCGCGGTTCTCGCGCGCTTCCAGGATGGCGGCATGGATGGCCGCCCCCTGGGCCACCGCTTCTTCGGGCCGCAATTCGCGCGACGGTTTGCGCTGACAGACTTCGGCGAGCATCTTCTCGACGGCCGGCATGTAGGTCGAGCCACCGACCAGCACCACTTCGTTGAGCGTTCCCGGTTCGACACCGGCCTGCTGCAACACCAGTTCGGTGGTGTCGCGGGTGCGCTGCAACAGGTCGGCGCACATGCGCTCGAAGTC
>JANMLE010001081.1:0-4238 GCA_031372385.1 Planctomycetota bacterium
AGCGGCCTCTGAAATCGGGACCGTGTAAACGTGCTGACACGCGGGGTTGGGACATTTGCCCCGCCGACCCGCAAACTTCGCGTCGACCCGAAAGGCCTGACCGCAGGCGGCGCAGGTGACGGGGAGGTGCATGACAAGACCTTCGGGCAATGGAGAATTCGTCGGGGCGAGAATGTGGGGCGGGGTGAACGGACGAAAGTATAGCCCGCGGCGACACGTGACGTCTACGAGCGAGCGCGATGCGCGATGCATGCCGCAGCGAGCAACCCAGATGATTCACGGCGTCGTAGCTGAGTTCGAAAAAACTCAGGTCGCGGTCCGATGATTTGCTGAATTCTTGCGAATTCAGCTACGAACAGCCCGGCAATCGAGCCTCGGCCGTAAGACAGCGGTCTGTTCCTTCGAGACGGTTCGATGACGGCCGCGGCTCTTCAAGTGATAGGCCGTGTCGCAGTTTCTGCCGAGTCAACGCAACTGTCGTCTGAGCCGCCCGCTCATAGTCGCTCAGAATCTAACGGACTGGCCGCGACTGGCAAATGCTTCGACATCCCCCGGCGGCACAGTCGCTGCAATCGTCATGGTAAGCCTCATCCCGCGCGGGCCGACTGCCGATACAAGCTCTTGCAATCCCGGACCTCGGTCGCGTTCAAACCACATTCCACTCCAGAGGGAATTCTGGTCAGCACCGCTCGATTGTCATTGCGACCAATCGGTGCCGGCGCGGAACGTGATCAGGTTTGGAAAGCAGAGTCGGGGCGATCGGACCACCCCTCGTCCGCCCAGTGCGGACGAGGGGTGCGTCGTTTCCATCACGCCACCAGAACCAGGGTCAGCAGCAGCGTGACGGTCCCGAGAACGACTGTGGCAATGTAGAAGTCGGCCCGCTCCACGTGCAGCGTTTCCACCTGCGCTCCGAGCCACGCCGCGTTGCGGACAATCATCCCGGTCCAAACGCGATCCATCACGGCGGGCCCGAGCCAGTCGCCGACGAAGTACACAAGCGTCATCGGCCCGCTGAGGATCTGCCGCACGACGTGGTCAACGTACAGTCGCTGCCGACTCAGCCGGACCAGGGATTCCCACCGGTTCGTTGGACGTGTGAGACCGTCGACCGACTTCGACGCGCGCTGGGCTTGCCATCCGGCCAACAGGCCCACGATGGCGGCTGATTGACCGATCGCAATCCTCAGCAACGCATCGGGACTGTTGGGAAACCGGACCAAGCCGAGCAGCCAACCGCACGGACCGCCGATCAGCAAGAACACGGCCGCCGAATTCACCCGCCAGTTGACCGCGCGCGGCGGACTCGAACCAACCGGAGGGCGAGTTGAATCTGTGGCCCGGCCGGCGTTGGGGCCGATCGCCCTGATGGCGGCGTACGCCGACAGTCCCTGGGCGAGCCATAACCCGCAGATCCATCCCCAGTGTGGGACCGATTGGTCGGGGAGCATCTCCGATGAGTCACTGACCGGCGGCTGGGCGGCGTCGGATTCGGTGTTCTCCGCGGGCGAATGCGACTCCGATCTTGATGCCGATGTCGACTCCGACTCCGATGTCCAAGACACAGGGTGCATGTTCAGTTCAATCAGTCCCTGTTGCGACCATCCTCCGGAGAAAGGAATCAAACCGGCCAATGACAGTGCCGCGCACCATGCGGCCGCGCGGGAATGGTTCGCGGCGGCGATGCCGTGGCGTGAACCTGCGAACAGGACAAACGCCGCGACCGAGATCGAGCATTGATGGATCACGCACGCGCCCACTGAGGCATTGAGTCCGCTGCCGAGGCCCGCCAACAGAACTCCCGTCTGCGCCGCCAGCAGATACGCCAACCGACAGTTTCGATCGTCCTGCCCACAGGCGACAAACGCACCGAGTACGGCACCGAGCGTCCCCAGTCCACCCAGCAGTGTTAAGGGGACTTCGGATGTTGTCAGCAGGGGATGAGACTTGAGCATCATCCAAACGGCCGACGGCACAAGGCCGATCCCGTAGACGACAACACACACGCGGGCGTCCCAAGCGGACGCTTCGTGGTGCCAGCCAAAGCAGGGAAACAGTCCACACCGGCCCAGCACGCCCAACACCAGCAGGCAGCCGATCACACCGGGCAGGGCCGGGTTCCCCGCGCCCAACCGCGCGAGTCCTTCGCTCGACGTGATGTCCGCAAAGGAAGTCAAACCGCCGGCCTGGGCCATCCAGAGCGCGGCCCACAGCAACAGGATGTCACCCGGCAATCCGGCCTGAACCGCCCGACGCATCCACTGCACGGACGCTCCGGTGCGCGACGACCAACCGGCCATGAGCAGCGTCGTCAACGACAGGGCCGTCCAGCAGGTGAGCATCTGCACGATCCCGGATGACAGCACGAATCCAATCGTCGCCGCCAGCACCAGCGCGGTGGTGATCGCAAACGCGGTCGCTGAATTATCGTCCGCCTCATGATTGGAAAGCACGACGGTCAGCCACGCCAGACCACTCAGGACCGCGATCCAGATCGCCGCGGATTGGTCGGCCTGCAGACCCCAGTCGATGTGCAATCGTCGCAGCCCGGTCAGTTCGAGCCACGTCCCGATTTTATACGAAACAGTGTGAAGACCAGCAGTGCCGCTCAGCACACCTCTCAGTACACCGCTCAACGCGGCGATCAGGCCTGCCGCGGAAACGAAGCTGACGAGGAGTCCCGCGCTGGCCGACACCGCGGCCGCCCTGCGCCATTGCGCGTTGCAAGCGATCATGATCACGCCGACGAGAGCCCCCACCAGCGGAGCCGTCGCGGATATCACCATCAGTGCTTCGGCGATGCCAGTCATGGGGCGTCCCCCGGTTCACGAGTTCCCGACGCTGTGGCATCATCATTCGGAGTTTCGAGAGCCATGCTCGGCACGATCGGGTCGACGTTTGATGCGCATGCGCGGCCCGCCGAGACGCGTCCGTCGTTGAAGATCCAAACGGACCACAGACAACACAGCACGGCGAGTACCAGGGCCGCGACTTCCAATTCAGCGCGCGGGTAATAGGCCGCCCCCGCGACGAACGTCATCACGATTCCCTGAGCGGCGACTCCCGCAGCCAGCAGACGATCGCGCCTCGAACGTCCCGAGACCAGCGCCATGACCGCGATCACGATCAGCAGTCCGCCGAGCAACAGGCCGCGATTCCAATCGGCGTGGTCCATCCGGTTTCACCTTGCTGGCACCGACGGATCGGTGGCGGAACGGCGCAGGAATAACGTGTCGGGATTGGGCGAGAAGCAACCGTAGCATGGACGCCTCGTCCGTGCGCGAAAACCTGACCATCTGTGGAATTGAGCCGCACGGACGAGGCGTCCATGCTACGGGAGTTTTTTTTGCGCCGGTCCCGAGTCTGTCCCGGTGGTGGCGTCTGACAGAAGAACCGTCGCCGGCGGGCGACTCGTTGACATCGTCGATGCCAGGGAAACAAACGCCAGCGCGGCCAGCAGCACGACCACATCCGCACGGTGGGCGAATGTCAGTTCCATCACGCGGACGGACCGCTCTGCGTCGGAATGAATGTCCAACACGGTTCGCAGGCGAGCTCGCGACGGAAACGCCGAATGACGACGGCTCGTCATGGCGCGCATCGATTCCGCATGCAGCGCGAAATATGTGGTTCCGATCAGCGCCACTGCCAGCACCAATCCTGTCACACCCGCCAGCCAAGCGAGGTCCGGTGATTTGTCACCGGGTTCCTGCGGCGAAGCCGGCCAAAGGTCGGTGATTGAAAGTGGTGCTCCGCTGCGGCACTCCCTCACCAGCACAATCAGCACGGCGGCGGTCGTCATCGCCAGAATCGTCGCGATGCCGGTGACTCCCCTCGCGAGGCAAATCCCCGCGTTGGCCAGCGACAACAGTCCGAACCAGATCAACTGACCGCGAAACGCCGGCCGGCCGGACAACAGCACGGCGGACGTCAGCGAGACTCCACACAGTCCGGTCACCAGCAGGTCCGCAAGACGCCACGACTGCGCGTCGGCAGCGATCCCGCGCGGATCGCCGCCGACGGCAACGGCGAGCAGCGCCAGGTAGACCAGTGCCAGCGCAACGGCACCCAGCCGCACCTGCAGTTTCCAACGCGATGACTGCCAGACGGCCAGCCCGGTCACTCCGATCCCGAGCAACACCACCAGCCACCAGGGAATTCGGGAGTCATCCATGGATTGCCCGGTTCAAGCAGTCAGAGACTGTCCGGAAAGCCGCGGTGGCCAGGGGGTCGGGGGG
>JANMLE010001098.1:0-1474 GCA_031372385.1 Planctomycetota bacterium
GAAGATTCGACAGCGAATTGAAGGAGGCAGCGAATGTCGGAATGAGAAACTCGCGCCACCAGACAACAATTGACCAGAGCCTCGATCATCGAGTTGTGTAGATACCAATGCCCACTACCCACCAGGACAGCCTGTCATCCGGACGTCGATCCGACGAAACTGCGAGACGCCACCGTTCAGACCGACTTCCAAGCCGGCGTCATAGCCCGCGTACCAATCGTCGACTCTGGGCCGACCCGCACACGAACGGTAATAGGCGGACCAGTACCGCGAAGGAGGCAGGCTTGGCGGCAGCGGGCCGCGTCCTGATGCCAGATCGACATGGGCCTGCACAAATCCCGCGGAGAAGTCGGACGAGATCGGGCAGTCGCTTTCCCGCCGATACCGGGCGAGAGCGCGATGACCACATGACTTGCCCGTTCCGTACACAACAAAGTCATCGACGCACGACTTGTACTTGCAGACCGGAACCCGGGGGGGCGTGCAGTCGCTGCAACGTCGGGTGGAACCAATCCCGCCACCTGGGGCACCACAGGGAGTCAGCGCGCACCCTGACGCCGCCAGGCAGAATCCGATCGCCATCATCACTGCTGTATTGCGGTCCATTCGGCCACGCCTCCCTGCAAGCGGATCAAACGGTGATTCGAACCCTTGGCGGCTGTGCATCTCTTACTTCCGAGAGTTCGCCAGGACTTCATCGGTGTTCATCTTTCTGCCTCTCTCTTTCTGTCTCCCTGCTTTGCCGGTACAGGAAGGAGGAGACAGAAAGAGAGAGGCAGAAAGATCATTGAGTCTCGCCGGCCATTCTCGAACGTAAAAAATCGCACAGACCCTTGGGGAAGAGATCGAGTCGCTCGAGTTGTGGGTCTCCGCCATTCGTGTAGAGAATAGAAGAAGAGACCTTCGGTCAGGCGTTTCGGCGGGGTCAGGAGACCCGCGCCGAACAGACCGTCAACAAGTCTGGCGGTGAGCTCGAATGTTCCATCCTCACCGACAAAGCCATTTGGTTTATCGGAACCGATTCCAACGGGGTCGACGGATTCCCCGCGCGTGCCGGAAGTGCCGCCTGCACAGACTCTGCCGGTTCTGCGGCATGCGGCGGTTGTGCGACCAGGCGCGGCATCCGAGACCAGCGGGCGGCGTCAGTTCCGCAGTCCTGAATTCAGACTGATGAACCTTCATGGTTCTGGCTGCGGCGCGAAGGCGATAGAATCCGATCCGCGAAGTTGACGATGGGTTGAATGAGCGTGACTGTCAGGAGATCGACCGATGGTGACATGCCGAACTGTGGTCTGTGTTTGGTTGGCTCTGGTGGCCGCAGCCCCGGCCGCCGACAAGCCGGCACTGATTCGCACGTATCCCGCGCGCGATTCACTGTCGCCCCAAGCCGATGAATCGGCCGACGCCCGCGCCTGTCTGGACAATCTGATCTGGAAGCCGGGTGAGTTTGAAGTCACGGTGGAACCGGCGGCCG
>JANMLE010001109.1:0-9815 GCA_031372385.1 Planctomycetota bacterium
TGCCGAAGTCACCCGAGGAATGGCTGACCGTCCTGCAATGCCTGGTCGACGACCCGGCCCTGCGAACCGTCATCGGCCGGGCCGGCCGTCAGACCGCCGAAGCCCGCTATTCCCTCGGCAACATCGCGAATCAACTGGTCACCGCCATCGAACGCGCGGCGTGAACAATTGGACGGTCGAAGCCGCGCCCGACAAGCGGTGAACTGATACCGGACACGGCCCGGTTGAAGTCGTTTAACCCTGAGCCAACGGCGAAGGTGTCGGGTGCCAGCGCCCCGATGTGCGTGTCTCCGGTGCCAGCGGAGACGGGCGCGTCTGCCCGCTCCACCTTCGCCGTTGGCTCCGCGTTAAACGACTCGCATCTGTCACCCAGCGGCCGGCGGTCCCGGCTTGAGAATCGGTGTGAACGGATCGGCGGGGATGCCGTTCAGGAACCGCTGTGAGATGTCTTCCAAGTGAGCCTTCTTGACCGCCTCGCTGCGGCCCAGGTTCATCAGCCGTTCGATCTTCGCCGGCCGGGCATCGTCCAGCGTGAAGTCGCCCGCCGAAACGATGGAATCGAGTCGATGGAGTCGCCCCTGGGTCAGCAGCCCCGCCTGTTTGAACGCCGCTTCGACCTGACCTTCAAACATCACGTTCACCAGACCGATGTTCCACTCGACCGCACTGGCCTCGGCGTTCTCGGCGATCGAAAACGGGGTCGATGTGGTGCCGATCGACAGGATGTCGATGTCGTCGAGCGGAACCTTCAGGAACGCGACCGCCTCGACCAGCGCCACCATCGCGGGGCAGTTGGCCCACACACCGCCGTCCACGTAACTGGCATGCTCGTGCTTCGGGAACGCCGCCGCCTTGAAGTACGTGGGGGCCGCGGACGTGGCGAGCGCGACATCGACCGCCGGTGCGTCGACATCAAATTGAAACCGCGGATCATGGGCGGTCTTCATCACGAAGATCCGGCCACCGATGGCGTCGTACGTCGGAATCACCAGCCGACACTTCGACTCGCCAAACTTGCGATCCCCGAAAATCAACTCCGCCTTCTCGCGGAGAACATCCGCCGAATGCTTCGGGCCCCAAAACACCTGCTTGATGGACGACAGGGAACGCTGCACCAGACTCATGCTGGGAAAGATCGCGGGACCGTGCTCCTCGTAGAAATGGACAATCTCGCGGGCCGACAGTCCCAGTCCCAGCCCGATGGCAATGATCCCGCCCGTCGAGGTTCCGGAAATCAGATCGAAATGGTCGACACACCGGCAACCGGTCGTCTCCTCCAGCGCCGCGGCACTGAACGCCCCTTAATGCCGCCACCATCCAGAGCCAGAATGCGAAATCGAGCCATCGGTGAATCCCCGGTTGCGAACGCCACACTTTTCCAACCTGCGGTTCAAACCGTTTGCTCGCGCGCCGGCTGAACGCCCTCCGGCGAAATCTACTTGCGAGTGACAAATCATGCCACTGTCGTCGCCATCGCCGCCTCGTTGGTGCAATGTCAAGGTGTCCGTGTCGAGGACGTAGAGCGTCATCGCGGCGGCTCCTCGGCGTCCCGTTGCAGGCGATATTCCTCGACCGCCTGCTGCCACTCGTCAACGAGTGGCTCGTTCGCGAGCATCCCCTGCATGCGCTTCCAGCGGTTGCCGAGACGCTGCTTCGGCGGGCGAGATTTCAACTCCGCCAACTCGCGTTCCACGTGGGCCAACCGCTGTTCGATCTGAGCCAGGTCGCTCATCACAGTTCTCCTGCAATCCGTTGCGATCCCCGTTCCGAATACAACGACAACATCATCAATAAACCGAGCCGCGCCAGCCCGACTTGTTGCTCCGGGGTGGGGTGGCATTGCACACCTCACTTCCAACAACGCACCCAAGCCGGGCCACCCAGCCTTGTCGATGCGAACATCGTGATGAGCAATGCGACACTGAAAAAAGACTTCCACATGAGGCGACTTCAGAAGGCAGTTCCAGCGGACAGACAGGTTGGGATCGCGAGCCGTCAGGAAGGTTGGTCAATCGTGACGGTGAGAGCGTTGTAATCGACTTCCAGCCGGCGACCGAGCAACAGACACACTCCGAGTAATGGCGCAGCATTGTTTCCCGCGACAACTTCGATCTTGCGAATCTCCCCAAACCATTCGATGAAGCAAGTGAACGCATCGACTCGTTTGGTTGTGCCGTCAGCATACACGGCCCAAGTCCCCGTGGCCTTGCGCAGGCCAAGCTGGCGAATCAACGATTCGGACAAGGCCAAGTCCCCGGTGAATGCCGTGTCAACCCAGGCCTGCAATTGAGTCGGCTCGGAATCGCGAGTTCGTCGCACCGACAGAGGAACGAGGGCTTGTCCATCGCCATCGACGATTCCGGTCACCATGAGAGTTGCCCCATGTGAATGGCAGCCTTGTGTCCCACGCGCACGACAAAAGTCATGCGGTCGGGATACACGTCCTGTGCCTTGTGAACAGCCTCAGAAAACGACTTGCCGAGGAAGTACTCACCCGAGTCCGGCTCGATCGCAACGAATTCGTGGTGATGGTCGCGCTCCAAGTCGGATTGCAGTCGTTCTGCATAGATCAACTCTGCACGGCGAGCCACATCGTCCGAATCCACGAAATCGACCATCGCACAACTCCTTCACACATTGAGCCGTGGCTCAACTATTTTCTGAGATTGCTTCCCGCCATCGACTATCGTCATCGGGGCAACAACTCGCGTTCAATCTGCATTCCGACCACCTCGATCGCACAATCATGGCCGATGCGCAGCGTGAATATCACCCGATCAGGCTGGGCGTCGCTCGCCGAGCGAATGGCGTCACTAAAACACTTGCCGAGGAAGTACGTGGCGGACTCCGGTTCCATCGCGGCGAACTCAGGCAGATGGTCTCGTTCCAACTCGGCCCGCCAGCGGGTTTCGTAGAGTTCTTTGGCCCTCTTGGCGATCTCGCGAGAATCGGCTCGGTCAACCATGATCGCTCCAACCTTGTTCTCGAAGAACTCCGACAACCGTGCTGGCTGGCCGACGCCTTGCGCCCGCAGATACCAGTCTCAGCGTCCAAGCCGGCGAATTGGGCCACACGGGCTACGATTTGGTGGCGCAACGGCAAAGTGGATGACCGCCCGGTTTACCAACCAGTCGATCAACACCGCTTTCGTGGTCCTTAAGCCGATGAATCGTGACCGCGTCCGGTCGAATTTCGGCGATCACCGTACCGGCACATGCGAGGTTCCGAGGTTTGCCACTCGTGGTGGCATCGCGACGGCGTAACGAACGGCAAGGCTCATCTGGCGTTCGCACACCTGGCCGAAGTAATTCGACATCATCCGAACACTGCTTCGTGACCTGCGTGCATAAAACTTGGAATTGCTGCTGGACGAGTTTTTCGATGACTCGTTGTCGCGGATGGCCGTGGCCGTTACTTGTCCCAACCGAAACCACTGCATACTTCGACCGTAAAGCTGACTCGTACATGAAAGCGAGATCTGCGGTTTCGACGGTGTCTGAATCAGCCACTTTGCCACCGTGATGAGGGACGGCACACACATCGCAGGTGATCGGCATTCCATTGTTTCGGAGATGGACTTGTCTCCACTGCTCGACCGTCGAGTCTCCTGGAAAAACGATGCGTCGTTGGCCGCAATCAAGTGACAGGATGCCACTCGTCGCGTTCGGCTTTCGACCGGCCTGTGCCGACCAGTTCTCGATGAGAGTTGGCGAATACAGGCGCAGACGAATGCCCGTTTTCTGATCGACGAACAACTCGCGAACCGTGCCATCGCATTCCAAGCGAACAGGCGGCACGGATAACCGCTTTGACTGCAGTTCAGACTCGATCAGGGAATACAACAGTGAATCGCCGACGGGGCGATCTTGAAGGACAAAGAGTTGATCGATTGCATTCGGGTAAGCAGAAAGGACTCCCGTAGCACCACCCAAATGGTCTGAGTCGTTATGGGAGATGACAAGGGCGACGATCTGATCAACGTATCGTTTGAGCAGTTTTAGCGGCACGAACGAGCCGCCCTTGGGCCCGCAATCGATGACAATCGCACGCCGATTCCCCAACAGGACAACCTGTGAAGTCCCTTGTCCCACATCGAGGAAAAAGCATTCGCTGACCGGTGGAATCATCGGCTAGTCCCACGTTGCCTCGGGAAGACGGCTCGTTGTCGCCCAGCCATCAAACGCACTTTGAATCTGACTCACAGACAGTCGGCCGAATTGGGGAAGACGTTGAACGGTTCGGATCTTCAATATCCGCCCGGTTTCCTTATCGAGATCGGCAAATGCCTCGAACCACTGCCCCGGTTGGAATCCGGCCATTTCGGGAGGCACGTTTTCGGGAGACCACGTTTCGGTGACTCCAGAGACCCAGCGAATCTTCTGGTGACGATTCCGCATGTCGATGGCTTGGCCGATGCGGCGCACGGTTAATGGTCGGGCGTTCTCGTAAACGTCCACGTCGATCACCGACTTGAGGACTTCCCATTTCAGACGATCAACCTCATTCATCTCGAACAGCCGCTGGCCAAACAGTTGTTGGAATGCAATGTGGATCTGGTTAGACCAATCCTGCATTGCCGTCGAGAGTGTTGGTCCGCGCCCGACGAAAAAGTTGCCCGTTGCATCAACGACAAATTCACCATCACGGAATTGGGCGCATCGCGGTGGAAGAAAACGCCCCGTTGCACATTCGCGAAACGGGTAGGTCGCTTCACCGACTGTGACTTCTCGGATTGCCCGCTGAAGTACGCTGTAATCCGTCTGGAATTGTCTCCAATCCTGAACAGACGGCTTGAATTCATTGTCGATGGTCGGCCGCACGTATGCGGGCGGAGCAAGCAGCATTTTTGCATTTCCTCTATTCCACAGTCGGCTCAAACAATGCCCAGCCAGCGTCAGTAAAACAAGCCTTGAAGCATGTGAACAGGTTGGCGTGCGCTTCGTTCAAGCGAAGAACAATTGCATCGGATTCACTATTTTCGATCTGTTGACAGTCCGAGTGCCATTCGAGGCGAAATCGATATGCCTCTTGGCTGGGAGTGTCGGCACCGCCGCTAAGTTCGCTGCCGAAATGCATGCTAACGCGATCTCTTGGGTCTCCCCCCCGAAACGCCAGTCGAATCGCGAACTTTTCGACGGGCTCAAATGGGGCACCAGGTAGTTGAGGATGAACTCGGAAGTAATCTTCAATTTGGAGTTGCCCGTTTGTTCCAGCAGGCACCTCTACGAGATCAACGTAATGCAACCCGGCCTTCTGGATCTCTCGCCAACCAAACCATTCGTTGTGTCGACCAAGGAAGCTAAGCGCCTCGTCACACAACGACGTGAATCCTGGATAATCCGCTTCGCGTCTTGTGAATCCGAATCGCAAGACATTCTTTCCGACTTCGAGCCACTTTTTTCCGCTGCCATCGCGTATTCGTACTCGCTCTACGACTGTCTCGCCACGAATCTCTTTGGGAACGCCGGTTGATGTTCGTCCGACAATCTGAATTGTGTCAGTCTGTGCCAATTCAAAGCCGGGTTCATCGAACTCGGACACCTGCTTTTCCAAGAATCCAAGTGCGACCTTGTGGTCCCAATGTGTCGAATCACCGTCGCCAAATGAAAAGCCGATCCAAGCTTCAGTGATTGGTGGCCGATTCAACCCTCCCATGTTTGTCCTCGACAGTTTGAACTCGGATTCACGAGAGTATTTTCGGCCGTTTTCAGAACTCTACGCTGCCTAAATTAAGGCTTGATTGCCGCATTTCGTGAAGCTCGCGCGGTGCTACGGACGGCAGCTTTGGGCCGATCATCTTGCCGCGGCCCAGTATCTCCCTTTGTTGGTCACTCCGCCAGCGTTTCCCACGGATTGACCTTGCAGGCGTGCTGGCTGGAGCGAGCGAGGTCCGCCAAGGTGCTGAGCCCGGGTTCGGCTGTGGGGAGTGGCTCGGTGGCTGACCAGCCCCAACTGCGGAAGCGGCGGCGGCGGCGGCGGGGCGGCATGCACACCGCTGCCCCCCAATCCTGTCGTGCCATGCCGCCCAAGTCGGCTTGAGCCGAATCCCCATTTGTCACCCCGGCCAAGCTGTTCCGCGACAGTTGCTCAATTGTGGTTCTGAAGTGCGAGCAGATCCCTCGCCTTCTGAATTCCGAGGTACTCGTCGATCTCGCCACGCAGGTGTTCGATCACGTCCATCGGGCCTTCCAACCGCAAGGCCAACTGCGACGGGTGCATCGTCTCCGCCTGTCGCAGCAAGTCGGCGACGACCTCTTCCATGTTTCGCAAATGTTGCCGGGCCTGAGTCAGCGCGGCGGCGTCTTCGATCATGGTCGCACCCTTGCAAGCCCCTTGGTCCGCTGAGGCTGATTGCGGACCTGACTGAAAAAATCCACGAACCGATCATATTCCAGAGAGTTTGGCATCACCACGAACAAGTCCAGGCCGAATGTGCACCGGATGCGCCGCCGCGACCGCAGGTTGTACTCGAATGGTGAAACGCTTTGGCTCACATCGTAACCGTCAGGCAGCACCAGGACGACATCAATGTCATTCGGCTCCGGCTCATCGGTCACGAAGCTGCCATCCACCAGGACGGCTTGCGCCAACGGCCAGCGACTCAGTTCCTCATGATACCGGCAGAGACCTTCCAGTAACTGTTGCCGGTGCGCTGATCCGCCAAATCGGTCGGCCAATTCCTCCAGACTCGCGTCATGAATCCCCGGCGGCAGCGTTCCCCATTGATTGAGTGCCGGCAGAGACATGGACCGTGTGACTCCACAATTGATCGTGAGGTTGAGTTCCCTCGTTCCCAAGCTCCGGCTTAGGAACGAGACTTTCCGTCAATTTAGACCACTGGCCGTGTCGTCGGCCGTCCAGTCTTCGAAGTTCAGTCCGGGGATGCGGGCGAAGTCGATGGTGTTGCGGGTGAGCAAGATCATGCCGCGCGACAAAGCAATGGAGGCGATTCGCAGATCGGACGTACCAATCCGAATCTTCTGCCGTCGTAGTTCGTCAATGAGCACTGCCGCACGATCATCGAATGGCAGGATTTGGGACCGGGCGAAGTCATTCAAGATTCGTTCAAACATCAGAAAGGCAAAGACGACCGTCGATGTTTTCTGGGTTCGGTTCAACAGCGAATTCCATCCCGCGATCTGCTCCTGAAACGAGATGATAGGGACGAAGAAATCATGGCGGTCGTACCCTGCGATGCGCTGCCGAAGCCGAGTTTGTTCGGCGGTCGGATCGTTCTGAAGGACAGAGAAGTGGTCGGTGTCAAACACGTACATCTTCAGAACTCCTCATCCTCAGCCGGACGTTGGGATTCTCGCCATTCTCGCCCCAATCGCACGACCTCGGCGAACTCTGGAAGACCCGCCATCGAACCGGTGATGGCTTCGATCCAATTGGGCTTAGCCGGTGGAAGTGGACTGGGCGCTGGCAGCAGAGTCGAGGATGCCACAAGCTGCTTGACCTCTGCCAATTCACGTTCCAATGTGGCAACGCGCTCTTCGAGCAATTCGATGGTCATGGTCGTCTCCGTTCGATTCTGTAGCTCCAAAGCTTCGGCTTGGGAACGAGACTCCAAGCAGACTCGTTCAGCATCACCCATTTCCGCTCACTCCGCCAGCGTTTCCCACGGGTTGAAGTCGCACGCGCGGCGGCAGGAGAGGGCGAGGTCCACCAAGGTGCTGAGGCCGGGTTCGACTTCCCATTCGACTGTGGGGAGCGGCTCGGTGGCTGACCAGCCCCAACTGCGGAAGTGTCTGCGGCCGGCGGCGTGGCAGACGGTCCAGGTGGTGCGGTCGAAGCTGCGGAGTCGGTCGAGAGCCGGCGGCAGGAGATGATCTCCTTCGCGGAGGACGTCGATCTCCAGCAGGTTGATGCCCGCCTCGAAATAGGCATCGCGTTTGCGCAGGTACTTTTCCTTGTCGAGCAGCCCGAAGACGCCCTTGTTTGTCGGCGACAGGATTTCGGCCGCCGCCACGACGCGATTCTCGGGAGCGCGGCGGATCAGCAGGCTGTACTGCTCGAACAGTTCAATCTCTTCTTCGACTTCGAGCACGGTGGCCGTGGCCTGTGCCGAGAGTCCCTCCGTCGTGGCCTCCGTTTCATGGCGAGCAATGCTCAAATCGGGGGCGAAGGCTGCGGACGGTTCCACCGCGCCGGGAGAAATCAGCACGGTCTCCGATTCCACGAAGATCGCCAGTTCGCGCGGCAGTTGCGGTCGCAGATGTTCCCGAATCTGCAACAGCCAGTCCTTGTGGAAGTAAGCCCACAACCGCTTCTGTTCGATCCGCGTGAGGAGTTCGGGTATGTCAGTCACGAACAAGTCTCCCAGAATTGGGCCACAATTGCCCGATCTTGTCGGCTTCTGCATCTGTCGCCGACTTCAGTCGGCGGGCTGGAGAATCGACAGGTGATCCGTGTCGAGCAGGTACATGGTCAAGGCTCGCTATCGGGAGCATGATCCGCCTGCCGCCACTCCTGCCCGAGACGGATCACCTCGTCCCATTCGGGATGATCCTGCATCGCACCGTAGACGCGGTCGACGATGTGAGGCTTCGGCTTGCCACTCAAGACAGCCGCACGCAGTTCGCGCCGGAGGTCTTCGACCTGTCGTTCCAGCGATTCCAGTCGTTCGTCCAAGAGTTCGACGGTCATGGTCATTCCCTCTGATTCAATGCCGGTTCTGGGATTCCCGCCATTCTCGCCCCAATCGCACGACTTCGGCGAACTCAGGAAATCCCACCATCGAACCGGTGATGGCTTCAATCCAATTGGGGTTCGCCGGTGGAAGCGGACTGGGCGGTGGCAGCAGAGTCGAGGACGCCACAAGCTGCTTGACTTCCGCCAATTCGCGTTCCAATGTGGCAACGCGCTCTTCGAGCAGTTCGATTGTCATGTTCATTTCCATTCGATTCTCTCGCGCCCAAGTTCAACCTTCATCCTAATGCGATCCATTGGCCGCGTCGTCCGCCGTCCAGTCCTCTATGTTCAGTCCGGGAACGCGGGCGAAATCTACGGTGTTGCGGGTCAGGAGCGTCATGCCACGAGACAGTGCGATGGCGGCGATGCGGAGGTCGAACGTGCCCACTCGCAATCGACGGGGTTTCAAATTGGCGAACTGGTCACTGGCGGGTTCATCGAACGGCAGAACGTTCATCGCGGCATATTGCCGCAGGATTCGCTGGAACATTCGATAGCCATGCCTGACTTCTGCGGGCTTGGACGCTGACGCGAGATACGAGTTCCAGCCGTTGGCCTGCTCGTGGAAACTGACGACCGTGACGAAAAGCTGATCCTCAGCGACCTGGAGCACGCGGCGTTCGAGTCTCTCAAAGTCGAGCCCTGACGGCTGCTGAAGGATTGATAGATGATCGGTGTCGAAAATGTACATCACAGATCCTCATCGCCCGGTGCGCGATAGTTCTGGCGATACTCGCGCCCGAGACGGACAACTTCGGCGAAGTCGGGGAAGTCGCTCATCGAGCCGATGACATGCTTCAGCCAACCTGTTCGGGGAGGCGGATCGCTGCTGAGAACCTCCGCCAACTGGCGTTTGACCTCGACCAGTTCAGACTCGACGACGGAAAGCTCTCGCTCCACGGTCAACATGCGGTCTTCGAGAGTGGCGGGCGGCATGGCATCAATTCTCGATCAGGGTTGTGGTTGGTTTCGACAGTCATCACACCAGCGCCGTCAGGGGATCGTCAACTCCACTAACTCGCCACTCTGCACTTGAAGCTGGCGGGCGGTGTCGGGGTCGACGTAGTCGCTGTGGCAGGAGGCTTTGGCTTCTGCTTCGGCGGTCATGACCTTTTTGGTCT
>JANMLE010001130.1:0-3630 GCA_031372385.1 Planctomycetota bacterium
TTGGACGGGCCGGCGATGAAGACGCCGAAGCGGGGGCCGGTGAATGTCAGCCGTTCGTAGGCCTGGTGCATGTTGTGGACCACGTCCGCGGCGCGGATCACCAGTGACAGGTGCTGGCAGAGGAAGTAGATCACGCGGTGCTTGAGTCCCTCGTCGCTCACCCACACGGCGGCGTTTTCGGCCACGCCGAATTGGCCCGGCAGGATCGCGAAGTCGACGTCTTCCAACCGGTGCGGATCGTCGATCGAGTTCAAGTCGACGGTCGATCGTCCCACGTCGTGAATCGTCGACACCGTCTGTTTCGCCGATGCATAAGCGGGAATCGCTTCCAACTCCACGTTGATCGCCGCGATGTCGGGGACACGGACGCAGCGACCGCCGATCATCTCCAGCACGCCGGCAAACTGGGCGATCGGATCGGGGTACTCGATCCACGGGCCGGCCAGATCGGGCAGTGGGGCGGCTTCGGGAAGATGCTTGCGGATGGCCGACAGGATTTCATCGCGGGACGTCATCAAACTTCACTCAACAGGTTGGTCGAAGTGGAACAATCCGGCAGAGTCTACACGGAGGATGCCCGTGAATCACTCGACGCGAACCAGTTGCTTGTGACTCGGATATACTCCGCGCGGCCAATTTCCACGTTTAGCCCCAACGCCATCGGCGTGGGCGAGAATGGGGGCAACGCGTCGCTCGCGCCCACGCCGATGGCGTTGGGGCTAAACGTCTCACTTCTGGCCGTGAGATCTGACTTCGCTCATTTGCGCCGGTGCGTGCTTCGATTATTCTCGACGGTGCCCCAACCGGACCAAACCCGTGACGCAAGGAGCCTCCGCTGGACGCCTCGCACTATTCGGCCTTTCGCAAGCCGCTCGTTCGCTGGTATCTGAAGCATGCCCGCGATCTGCCATGGCGGCGGACGACCGATCCGTACCGGATCTGGATCAGCGAGATCATGCTCCAGCAAACGACCGTGGTCGCGGTCGTCCCGTATTTCGAGCGGTTTCTGGCGCGGTTTCCCAACGTCGGCGAACTGGCGGCGGCCGAAGAATCGGACGTGTTGAAGTTGTGGGAGGGACTCGGCTACTACAGCCGCGCCCGCAACATTCACAAGGCGGCGCGCGTCGTCGTTGAACGGCATGACGGAGTCTTCCCCGCGGATGTCACGGCGTTGCAGGAGTTGCCCGGCATCGGCCGGTATACCGCGGGCGCGATCGCGTCGTTCGCCTTCGACCAACGCGCGCCGATCGTGGAGGCCAACACGTTGAGACTGTACGCCCGGCTGCTCGGTTACGACGGCAATCCTCGCTCGTCCGAGGGTCAGCGGGTGCTGTGGTCGTTTGCCGAGGCGGTTCTGCCGAAGTCGCAGCCGGGCCGGTTCAATCAGGCGCTGATGGAACTCGGGGCGTCCGTGTGCTCGCCGAAGTCGCCCGATTGTGAACGGTGTCCGGTCAGCGGGTGGTGCGGCGCGTTTCGCGATCAGACTCAGGCGACGATTCCGCGTTTGGCCAAGCGTGCCGAAATCACCGCCGTCACCGAAGCCTCCGTGGCCGTCCGCCGGAACGGTTCGTATCTGCTGCGCCGCCGCACTCCGGGCGAACGCTGGGCGGGCTTGTGGGATTTCGTGCGGTTCGAACTGGCGACTGCGAAACCGACTGTGTCCGTCACGGCCGACGACGTCCCGCAAATCATCGCCGCGGTGTACCGACAGACGGGCTTGCGGGTCGACCTTGGTCCGCAACTGGCCGAGTTGAAGCACGCAGTCACGCGGTACCGGATCACGTTGAAATGCTTCACCGCTGAGAAAGTCTCCGGCACACTGCGAACCGGTGAAGAATGGCAATGGGTCAAGGCGGCAAAGTTTGGTGAATATCCGTTGTCGGTGACCGGCCGAAAGTTCGCGAAGCTGCTGGCCGATTGCCTGTTCTAATCCGGATTTGACACCACGAAATACACGAAAGGTATACGGTAAGAGAGGTGGTCACGTGCCAGTTCATGCACGGAACGTCACCGTGTTTCTGATGACATTCGACGCCACCTCCGGAATTACGTGTCTTTCGAGTATTTCGTGGTTCAAGTCATGAAGACGTGACCGACAAAAGTCGCTTGGAGAGCGTTTCGTAGCACGGACGCCTCGTCCGTGCGCGAATGCCATGGGCGATTTCAGACGCACGGACGAGGCGTCCGTGCTACGGGGACTTTTGTCGGTCACGTCATGAACAATGCGGGCTTACGAAGTTGAGCAAAGGAGCACATCCGATGGTGGAAGCCGCGAACTTTGGCGCGAGTGGTGATGGGGTGACTGACGACACCGCGGCGCTCGAGCACGCGCTGCGGGACGGCGACGGCGTGCTGCGGTTGCACAAGGGGACGTTTCGTCTGACGCGGTCTCTCGTCTTCGACCTGTCGCAAACCGGTTACGCCGCGGTGATCGGCGACGGCGGGGCGTCGCGGCTGGTGATGGCGGGGCCGGGGCCGGCGATCAAGATTGTCGGCACGCATCGCGGCACGTCGGTTCCCAAGTCGGTGACCGATGCCACATGGCAACGGGAACGGTTCCCCACGCTGAGCGGCTTTGAGATCCTCGGCGAGCATCCCGAAGCGGTCGGCGTCGAGTTGGTGCGAACGATCCAGCCGACCATTTCGCAGGTTCTGGTCCGACGCTGCCGCTATGGAATTCATCTGACCGAGCGGAACCGCAACGTTCTGATCACCGACTGTCACCTGTACGACAACGAAGTCTACGGCGTCTTCTTCGACCACTGCGACCTGCACCAAACGAACGTGACCGGTTGCCACATCAGCTTCAACAAGCGGGCCGGCATCAAGTCGCTCGCCGGTGACGTCCACAACCTGCAGATCACGGGGAACGACATCGAATACAACAACCGCCCCGGCATCGACACGCCGGACGAAGGGGGTGCCGAGATCGACTTTGATGCGTCCGAGGGAACGATCAGCGAAGTGACACTCAGCAGCAACACGCTCCAGGCGACAGTGCAGCCGGGTGGAGCGAATGTTCGGATTCGCGGATCGCAGCCGGGGACGACTCAGGGAGCGTGCCTGATCGCCATCACCGGCAACGTCATCGGCAGCAACACCCGCGGCCTCGATCTGTCTCATGCCTACCGAGTCACTGTCACCGGCAACACGATCTACGATGCCGCCGAATTCTCGATCGTCGCACGGTCATGCCGCGGCGTGGCTGTGGGCGCGAACACCATCTGTTGGAAGTCGGACGCCTCATTGCCGCCCCGCGACGGACTGCTGTTTGACGACTGCGAACAGGTCGCACTCATGGGACTGACCGCCGAACGGCTCTGCTCAGGAAGCGACGATGCCGGGGCCGGAATCATGTTTCACGGTTGCCGCGACATGCAAATGACCGGCTGCCAGATCATCGATCCGCTGCATGCCGGCCTGGAACTTAAGGACTGCACATGCTGCGTCGTGACCGCCAACAGCATCGTCGACCGGCGCGACCCCGCACAGATGCCGCACGCGATCCGCCTCTCCGGCCAGAACCGCGACGTGGTCGTGCAACACAACCTGCTGCGCGGCGCGGTCGCCTCGGCGATCACGGGCCGGCGCGAGGGCGTGTTCGTGCGGAATTGACTGAAAAAGGGGGGA
>JANMLE010001150.1:0-2281 GCA_031372385.1 Planctomycetota bacterium
CTCGGCCCATCTTTGTGACTTCTGAAGGGGGGGCAGGTCGGGGCAATTCAATCTCGTCGTTTGAATCCGTGGTTTTTTCCTCCTTCACTTCGACTTTCACTTTCTTACCCTCATCAACGGGCGCGGGCTTGTCCGAAACGGGCATGGGAGTCGCAATAGGCTTGGGCCACGGGAAAATCCTTTGAAGATAGGATGGAGACTCGCAACTCGGCGATGAAGTACAGCCTTGTGGCGGCGTGCAGCCTTGCGGCGGAGTACAGTTCGGCGACGGAGCGCAATGCTTGCACCGCTTGCCACGTTTGCATGCCTCACACTTTCCGCAGGAATCGTGCAATGCCGCCGAATCTTGGAGCGGCAATCGCCGAACGTTGCTCTCACCGATGCGTGAGTTCGTCATCCCGACTTCGATCGTGACGGGCAACATCATGGGGATTTTTGCCGCTGTCAACGGTTCCTGCACCGGTCTCGTGGGTGCTTCGCGGAACGGACGGTTTCCGGCGCAATCGTTGGAATGCAGTGGCTTTGTTGGCAACCCGCACCGCTGACAACAGCCGGCAAGGTGCGGCGCTTCACATGTCGGCCCCTGTACGCCACACGCCGGTTGTGAACAGGTGCAACATGGTCCTTCCATTTGAGCCTGTTTCCATTGCTCAAACTGCGACCGTGTCTGCTGATCCTTGAGTTGTTTGTAGACATGCATCCGATCAGCGTGATCGCGCTCGCGCTCCTCCAACAATTGCTGCAAGTGTTCCGTGTTGACCTGCAATTGCCCGATCTTGACCCTTTGGTCGAGGTCGAGCCCCAATTGCGTTCGTACTGACTCTTCATACTGGCTGCGCGATTGACAGGATCGTTGTTCCGATTGTGCCCGTCGTTGAGCCAACTCCATTTGCCGCTCGGCCAAGCATGCTTTCCGGTCCGCTTCGATCTCGGCCTTCAATGCCTCCAACTCGTCCTGACGCATCTGTTGTTTGGCCTGATGCGCCGCGCTCTTGCATTGAAGAAAGGCACTCACTCGCGACCCCATCGTGGCACAGCCACCGATGGACATAGGCACGCAAGTGGCGAGTAGGATCAGCAATACCCTGTGAATTGGATTCACTTCTGGCCCTCCATGGCAGCACGTTCAAGAACCGGGACACCGTACCCGGCAGCATTGGCATCTGAATGTATCGAATATACGTACCGACAGGCCGCAGTTTTAGAATCGCGCCTTCTACAACCGGAACAACCGCGCCACTTTTCCATCAACCGGCCACGAGTGCCTTTTGCTGTTGCCGTTCGCTGCACAATATCGGGCGCATCGAGCTAGTCTCGCTGGAGTAACGAACCGGGTTCGGTGAGTCTGAGAACGCTGATTCAGCGTTCTTTTCGTGCGACAACGTCAAGTCCGGCTTGGCGTTTCGATATGATGGGCCGGGCTTGCTTCGTCTTCGAATTATTGGCCAATCACCGGTTCAAGCGGCCTTGCCCTTGGATTTGAATAGCGTCTTTTCGACGCTGTCGTCGACGCGCAACTATCACGGATTATGCCACCGGCTCATCCGCAGCCAAGGGCCGTTGTGCGGAACCGAATTGGACGATTGTGACCATTGCCAGGATTCCCGCCAGGGCGGCGATTTGCGGGGGGGTGATGTGTTCTCCGTCGCTCCAACCCCAGAGGACGGCGCCGATGGGGATCAGGTTGGTGGTCATCGACGCGAACAGCGGTCCTTGGTCCTGGACCAGTTTGTTGAACAGCAGTGTGGCGATGCCGGTTCCCGCCACGCCCAGGGTTGCCACGGCGGCCAGTGCGATGGGCCAGTTTTGAGCTTCGATTGTTCGCGTGTCGCCGACCGCGACCGACAGCGGCAGCAGCACGCTGGAGGCCATGAGCAGGCAGAGTAGCGTCAGTTCCAGCGGGGGGAGATGTCGCAGAGAACGGCGGATCCAACAGTTGGCGATTGAGTAGGTCAGCGGCACGCTCAAGGCCAGCAGCAAGTCGCGCAGGGCAACGTGGTGACTCAGTCCGTCCCGCATCAGGATCGCCATGCAGACCAGGGCTCCGACGATGCCGAGCACTTGGCGCGGTGTGGGAAGGACACCCAGCATCGGGATCGAAACCAGGATCGTCAGCAGCGGTGTCATGCCGACGGTCATCCCCACGAACGCCATGCCGATGCGGCCGACCAGTTCGGGTTGGATGGAGTGCGGCCAGGCAAAGCCGAGCACCGCGACGCCCAGCAGCGGCAGCAGGTCGGATCGACGGAACGCTGACGTGCGCCGCGCGAGCAGGAAGATC
>JANMLE010001162.1:0-1063 GCA_031372385.1 Planctomycetota bacterium
AGCGCGGAAACCGCCTCATCACACTTGGGCAGAGCCCAGCCCAGCCCATTCCAGCCGTTGGCGAAGATGTCGATCCCCGCGTTGCCGTGCATGTCCCAGGTTTCGATGCTCAGGAACTTGTCGCCGGGTGCCAGGCCCGTCCAAGCCACGACGTTCACGAGCCGCACGCCCGCCTCCACCAGCCGCCGTGCCAGCAGCAGGTTCTGCCCCAGGGGATGCCGACCGTATCGATCACGAACCTGCGGCGCCTCCTGCTCGATGTCGAACGCCTTGCGTGCCTGGGAACCGGCCAGCAGATCAAAGGCCCGTTCGCGGAACTTGGAATGCGATTCGGGAAGCGAGGCCGTCGCGGGCGATTCGACCCGGTCCAGCAACCGACGGCGCGCGTCGAGCCGATTCAGCGAGACACCCTCCGCCGTATCAAACGCCTTCACACGGAAGGCGGGGCTCGCTGGATGATCGTCATGGCCGACACCGATCAGCAGCGGACTGTGGGCCATGCCGAGAAACCCGCCGGTCAGATACGCGGGGTCGGGCGGAGCCGCTCCGCCCCCGAACTTTTGCAGCCAGACATGCGACGGAACACGGGCCGTCGACGGTCGCAGTTTCGAAACGACCGCTCCGAACGACGGTGCATCGGCCGCCGGCAGCGACTGTCCCGCGAGCAGCATCTTGTTCGCGATGTCGTGGACCGGCACGTTGTGACTCATCGAACGGATCACGGCATACCGATCCGCCAGCGTCGCCAGCCGCGGCATCAACTCGCGGACTTGAAACCCGGGAACCGCGGTGGCGATCGGGTGGTACGGACCCCGCACTTCGGCGGCGGAGTGGGGCTTGGGATCCCACGAATCGAGCTGGCTGAGACCACCATACTGAAAGATGAAGATGCACGACTTCGGAATGGCCGCGGGGTTCGATGCCAGCGGTTGGGCGGACAGCAGTCGCGGCAATCCCAGTCCCAACAGGGGAATGGCGCCCGCCTGAAGCACCCGTCGACGTGAAACTCGCCCGCCATTCATTTCTGTCGCCCCGATTGATCCGACCGCATGATCAAGCTCAG
>JANMLE010000145.1:0-2120 GCA_031372385.1 Planctomycetota bacterium
TTTCCGTGACGACGTTTCAATCTGGCGGCATGCTGGTACTACCGGCGCTGGTCCAACTCGCAGCGCAGTCTGTTGCCCAGCCACCAGACGATCTACTTCTACAGCAAGACGGACGACTCCCAGTACAACCAACTGTTCGAGGACTATTCGCCGTCCACAAACATCGACCAGATTTTGCCGCGTCGCCGCCGCGATGCACACGGGAAAGCCGTTTACGATCGCGACGAAGCCGGGCAGGTCATTCACGATGGACACAAGCCAGGTGTTCCCGTGGCTGACGTGACGGTACTCGATCCGTTCGGCGGCAGTGGAACGACACTCGTTGCTGCCGAACTGCTGGGGAGAAAATCGTTGGGCGTCGATGTCTCGGCCGAAGCGGTCGCACTGGCTCGCACACGATTGATTCAGCCCGCCAAAACGTCATCAGGATTGTTACGCAAGGGACGTGACTCATGCGTGCAATGCGATGACCACGCGATGGCGCATCTGCGCGGGTTGCAATTCGTCCCCGTGCAGCGGAATCGCGGAATCGACGCGATTGTCCGAGCGACTCGCGGTAGCCAACCGATCTTGATCCGATTCCAGAGTTCGGGAGTACGGCTCGGTGACGCGGCCCAACTCGTGCATCGTGCCGGTCGAAGCAAGCAACCCGCGCAGCTCATCTTGATCGCGACCGAAGGACGAGCACCGGCAAATCTGTTCGATGATTTGCCTGTCGATGTGACGATCATCACCTCGACGGCGAAGGAAGTCGTGAAGCAGATTGCTGCGGCACAAGCGGTGAGTCTCGTTTGTTGATGACGCGAAGTCGTGAGGCGGGACGCTCCGCCGCTTTGCGAAGGGGTTGGGCTCGATGGACAGTGCCGGCCAATTCGTTTGGATGGCAATGTTCAGGGACTCGGGTCGATGTGCGAGCCGTTGATGTTCACAGAGAACCAAGAGCCGCCGGTCGGACTCTGTCTGGCAGCTCGCGATTTACGAGAGTATCTCAACCGCAGGAATGCCAAGTGGCCGCGGCAAACTCCAAGATGTGCCACCACGGTTCGCCAATCGCCACAGGAACGTTTCGGCCGATTGAACGAAGCGTTGGTTGTCCGTTATGATCCCCGGCCCAACTGCCTGTTGAAAAACGCGGACCGGAAGGGTGGGGTTCCCGCCGAGCCGCAGGAAACAACCGGGTTTCCGGACTCAGTTGGCTCGGCGGGAGCCTCGCCCTCCCTTTTTTGACAGGGTGCCATTGCCGTTGAGTCCCCAATCCTGCTGAGCATTCCCGCCACCAGTTTCCCCCGTCGAGTGACGGAGTTTCTTCAAGCCGTACTTGAGCCGGATACCCGCGCCGGCGGGGTCGGCGAAGCGTTTTTTTCCAAAGGATGTCGACCGTGTTTCAGTCTGTTGCCGTTGTCGGGGCCACCGGGGCCGTGGGTCGGATCATGTGTCAGTTGCTCGAAGAGCGTGGTCTCAAGGCTGGATCGTGGACGTTCCTGTCATCGAAACGCAGCGCCGGTACCACGCTGACGTTTCAGGGGAAGGAATACACCGTCCGAGAATTGACGATGGATTCGTTCCGGGGACACGATCTGGTCATCGGCAGCACTCCCGATGAAACCGCCCGCGATTATTTTCCCGCGGCGGTCGAAGCGGGCTGCCTGGTCATTGATGAATCGGGCTATTTCCGCATGCAGCCCGACGTGCCGCTGGTCATTCCCGAAATCAACCCGCAGGACGCGCTCCGGCAACTGGCGATCGGCCGTGGGATCATCTCCAGCCCGAACTGCTCGACGACGCAGATGGTGCTCGCGCTCAAGCCGCTGCACGATGCCGCGCGTGTGAAGCGCGTCATCGTCAGCACCTACCAGGCGGTCAGCGGCGCGGGCCTGCAGGGGACGGCCGATCTGCTGGAAGGGACCAGGGCGAGCCTTTCCAGTGGCAACTACGAGTACTCGGTGTTCAAGCACGCGATCGCCTTCAACGCCATCCCGCAGATCGGCGGACTGAAGGAAGAGGGCTACACCAGCGAAGAGATGAAGATGGTCTACGAGACGCGCAAGATTCTCGGCGACCAGTCGATCCAGATTTCGGCGACGTGCATCCGCATCCCGGTGGCCAACTGCCACAGCGAA
>JANMLE010001325.1:0-1082 GCA_031372385.1 Planctomycetota bacterium
CACCCTACTTTGAACAAGGCGACGGCACTGTCCTGATCCACCCCAACTCGATCTCAATGTCCCGGTGAAGTACAACCTCACCGCCTCCGGTGGATAACTCTCGATGATGTGAACGGATCAAGCATGAACCTTCGAACGGACTGGCTGGTTGTTGTGGGACTTTTCGTCATGGCGGCACCAGTGATGGGCATCGCCGCCGATCCTCCCCGTGAGAGGATTCCGATCCTGCTCGACACCGACATCGGTTCGGATGTCGATGACGCCTTCGCGCTCGGTCTGGCGCTGACCAATCCGGCGCTCGATTTGCGCGGCGTCACCACGGTCAGCGGTGAGGCCGAGAACCGGGCTTGGATTGTGTGTCGCTTCCTGACCGCCGTCGGCCGGCGTGACATCCCGGTCGCGTGGGGTCGCGATCCGCAACCGGACCAGCCGGTCAACTGGCAGATCCAATACCGTCGGCATCCGGCGGTGATCTTCAACCGGAGCGTCAAGCCGGTGAAAGAGTCGGCGGTCGAACTGATGTATTCGCGGCTCAAGGCCGAGCCCGGCAAGTTGACCATCGTCGCGGTCGGTCCGTTGACCAACGTGGCCCGGCTGCTGAACGAACATCCCGACTGCCATCTGTGGATCAAGCGGATCGTGCTGATGGGGGGCTCGGTCCGCGTCGGCTTCGCGCCGAAGTCACCGCCGGAAGCGGAGTGGAACATCAAGCTTGATGTCGCGGCGGCGAAGACGGTGTTCACGTCGGGCATCCCGCTCGTGGTGGCTCCGCTGGACGCGACCGCCGCGTTGCGATTGGAGGAACCGCTGCTCGGCAAGTTGTTCGCCGCCTGCACGCCGCTGACGTTTCAGATTCAGGCCCTGTACCAACTGTGGGAGAAGCCAACGCCGATCCTGTTCGATCCGCTGGCGGTCGCATTGGTTGGCAACCAGCAATTCTGCACGATGGAAAACCTGCATCTCGAAGTGGACGACTCGGGCCTGACCCGCATTGGCAAGGGCCTGCCCAATGCCAAGGTTGCCACGGCCGTCATGGCGGATGAGTTTGTGAAGTGGTATGTCGACACCGTTTCGAAAGGCCA
>JANMLE010001368.1:0-4700 GCA_031372385.1 Planctomycetota bacterium
ACGGGACTACGGTAGTCCCGTCGCTCCGCCGACGCGACGGTCTGTTCCGGGACGGTCTGTTCCGGGACGGTCTGATCACCGACCATGCGTTGCCACGCGTTTCAAAAACTTCAACGTCGTCCGGCGCACGATCCATTCTCCAAGGCGCGGAAACGCCTGGCAGAGGGTGAAGACCGGCCGCAGCGCGGGGACGTTCACGATCAGGTCGGGTCGGTCGTGTTTGATCGCCTTGACGACCGCCCGCGCGACGGCGTCAGCGCTCGTCGAACCGAGATACCACGGGGTGGCGCGTCCGATCCGCTGCTTAATGACTTCGTAGATCCCGCCGTCGGACGCGAAGCCGGGGCAGACGACCGACGCGCTGATGCCGGTGCCGTGATACTCGCCCCGCAGGGCCTGCGTGAAGGCGATCAGTCCCGCCTTGGACGCCCCGTACGCCGCGCCGAAGGCCGGACCGTATTTGCCCGCGGTCGAGGACATGTTGACGATGTGTCCGCTCCGCGCCGCGACCATGTGCGGCAGGACGAACCGAGTCAGCAACAGCGACGCGGTCAGGTTCACGTCGATCGTCCGGCGAATGTCCGCGGGATCGATCTCGTGAAACGAACGAAAGGCTTCAATCCCCGCGTTGTTGACCAGTACGTCGATCGCACCGAACTCGGCCAGCGACCGGTCGACCAGCCGCTGCAACTGGCTGTCGTCGGCGACATCGGTCGGCACGGCGATCGCCTTGACACCCAGCCCGCGACACTCCGCCGCGACCGCTTCCAAGGCATCGGCCGAGCGCGCGGCCAGGACGATGTTCATCCCCTCGCGCGCCAGCGCCGTGGCCACGCGCACGCCCAAGCCGGCGGAAGCCCCGGTGACAATCGCACTGCGTCCCTTCAGATCCTTCATGACGACTTCTCGACTTGTGTAGCCACGGTCGCCAGACCGTGGGAATTCATTCTCGTTTCGCAATCTGCCCACGCTCTGGCGAGCGTGGCTACTACAACCCCAATCCTCAACACCGTTAACCCTCTTGCTGTAGCTGAATTCGCAAGAATTCAGATCGCGGAAGGCGACTCCCAACATTCGTCGAATGTCGAAACCGCTGAATTCTTGCGAATTCAGCTACGAAAACGGTTGCCCAATTCAGCACGTTGACGAAGTACCAGTCGCCAGTCCCGACGTGCTGCGCATCATGCGGCCCGACTCGCGGCGTCGATCAGCGATTCCAGTTCGCGGGCGATCTCGCCGTTCAGTGTCGCTTCCAAATCGATCAGGCAGTCGGCGATGGTCGAACCGTCCACCAAACGATGATCGTACGACAACGTCACCCGGCAGTGCCCGGTCTCGTCGAGTGGTCCGTACGTCAGGTTGCTAGTCAGGAATGCCGGCGGATCCTGGATCTCGACCCCCTTCCCCGCCAGCGTGGTCAGGAAGAACGTCCCCACGCGCTTGGCCCGCTTGGCTCCGGCGAGATTCAGTGCCCACCACCAGCAGAAACGCCGCAGAAACGTCGGCAGTCCGCTCAGTTGCCACTGACGTCGGAAGATCGTCTCGACCGGCCCGGTTTGATACTGATCGAGGGCCTGCTGCATCTCGGCGAGCGATCGTTGCTCGGGTTGAACGAACCTCGACCAGAACAACCACGGTTCGCCTTGGTGTTCGCGCTGAGTGGCCAGCATCGCCACGCTGTGCGGATGTTCGAGGACATGCGCCCACGGCCATGCGATGTACGACTGCCGCAGCACACGATGCCGTTGCGCGACGATCGCAAACGCCTTGATGAACAGCAGCGACCACGAAACGCGGACCGGCAACCGCGACCGCAGTTCCGCGACGCGACCCAGATCACAGCGCCGATCGTGGGCACACAACGGCATCCGCCGGTTGTAATGCAAGACGTCGATGGTCAGCCGCCTGCTGCGCGACAGCGCCAGTCGCCGCGGCCCCGATGATTCCGGCATCCCTGCCCTCCCCTCCAAGTCGTCTGTCCACGAACCGTTCGACGTTGGAGTTCTATCAAGGAGGCTTCGGACTCGGAAGGGCATCCGCTCCAACATGGAACAGATAAAGATACTTCACGCAGTCCTGAATGAGACATTTCCACGTTTAGCCCCAACGCCATCGGCGTGGGAGCGGATGCGGACCAACCTTTGATCGCACGCACGCTGTTGGCGTGGCGGCTAAACGTCTCACTTCAGCCCCGCGCGGAGTACGACTGTCTCACGAAAGCGGTCGCTCTTTCCGCGGCGCGATGGTCGACGGCGTTCCCGCTCGATTATCATCGTTCGACCCTAGAACTTGCCTCACCGGGACGGACCTGATCGAACGGAGCCATCATGCCAGGGCAAACTCTGACGTTGCTGACGCTACTGACAATTGGACTGGTCTGGCCTCTCGGCGCGGAGGCGGCCGAGGTGCCGGATCGGTTCTCGCGCGACGTCGCGCCGATCCTCGTCAAACGCTGCCTCGAATGCCATCAGGGCCGGGAAGCGTCGGGCAAGCTGGTGTTGTTCGACAAGGCGTCGCTGGCCACGGGGGGCGAGAGTGGACCGGTCGTCGTGCCGGGGAACCCCGAGCAAAGCGTTCTGTGGACGCGGGTCTCCGCGGGTGAGATGCCGCCGCCGAAACGAGGCCATTTACAAAAGCTCCCCGCCGCCGAAATCGCCGCGCTACGCGACTGGATCGCCGCCGGAGCCGACTGGCCCGATGGTCGCAAGCTGGACCTGTTCGAAGCCACCACCGAAGTCCGCGCCGGCCGAGATTGGTGGTCGCTGCAACCGGTGAAGAAGTGTCGAGTGCCGAGAGTCGAGGGACGAGTGCCAGACGCAAAACAGCGCGAAGCGTCTACTCTGGCACTCAACACTCGACACTCCGCACTCCGCTCACCCATTGATGCCTTTATCATCTCGCGCCTCGAAGCCGATCAGATGCAGCCCGCCCCAACCGCCGACCGGGCGACGCTGATCAAGCGGCTGTCGTTCGATCTGCTGGGGCTGCCGCCGACCTACGAAGAGGTCGAGGACTTCATCAGTGATCCCGCTCCCGACGCTTACGAACGGCTGGTCGATCGGCTGTTGTCGTCGCCTCATTTCGGCGAACGTGCCGGCCGACACTGGCTCGACCTCATCCGCTATGCCGACACCTGCGGATACGAGCGCGATCAGGAATTGCCGCAGGCGTGGAAGTACCGCGACTGGGTCGTCCGCGCGATCAATGAGGACAAGCCGTTCGACCAGTTCATCCTCGAACAACTGGCCGGAGACGAACTCCCCGATCGCAGCGAATCGTCAGTCATCGCCACCGGCTTTCTGCGCTTGGGGACATGGAACGACGAACCGAACGATCCCAACGAGTACAAGTACGAGCGGCTCGAGGACATGGTCCACGTCACCTCGACCGCGTTTCTCGGACTGACGGTGAAGTGTGCCCGCTGCCACGACCATAAGTTCGACCCGATTCCGCAGACCGATTATTACCGCCTGGCCGCCGCGTTCTGGCCGGGTGCCGTCGATCCGCGCGGCCGCGAGTTGCTCGGCGGGCCGTCGAAGGAAGAGCTGGGTTTCGACGTGCTGGGTTGGACCGACATCCGCCAGCCTCCGCCATTGCACCTGCTTCGAAAGGGCGAACCGAAACAACCGCTCGGCGTGGTGGAACCGGGGCACTTGTCGCTGATCCCGGCCATGGACCGTCCGCTCGAACCGGCACCACTTGGTGCGAAGACGGCTCACCGACGCCGTCAACTGGCCGCATGGATCGCGTCTCCCGACAACCCGCTCACACCGCGAGTCCTCGCGAATCGATTGTGGATGACTCACTTCGGCGCGGGCCTGGTCCGATCCGCGGACAACTTCGGCTTCACCGGAGACCAACCGTCGCATCCGGAGTTGTTGGATTGGCTGAGTGCGGAAGTGTTCAGTGTTCAGTTTTCAGTGTTCAGTCAAGACAGCCAGAACGGAGAAGCAACTCCCGCACAAATTCTTCCTGAACACCGCACACCGCACACTGAACACACTTCCCTCAAACGCCTCCACCGCCTGCTCGTCACGAGCGCGACCTACCGCCAATCGTCACTGCATCCAAAGCAGGACGAGTGCGCTTCGCGCGACGCCGGGAATCGTCTCTGGTGGCGTGCCGAACGACGGCGGCTCGATGCCGAACCGCTGCGAGATCGGCTGTTGTTTGTCGGCAACGATCTCGACACCCGCATGACCGGTCCCGGCTTCAAGCCGACGATCCAGGCCGAAGCCTTGGAAGGGCTGTCCCGCAAGGAGGGAGCGTGGAGGCCATCCCCGCTGCCGGAGCAACGCCGGCGCGCGGTCTACATGTTTTCACAGCGCAGCCTGCTGCCGCCGCTGATGACGACGTTTGATTTCGTCGACACCACCCTCCCCTGCATCCAGCGTCCCGTGTCGACCGTCGCGCCGCAGGCGCTGGCCCTGCTGAACAACGCGTTCGCCCACGAACGAAGTGCATCGCTGGCTTCTACTGTAGTCTTGTCGCTCCGCCGACAAGACGTCCCGTCGGCGGAGCGACGGGACTACGGTAGTGACACCGATCATCAAATCCGTCTCGCCTGGCGACTCGCCCTCGCGCGTGACCCGTCGTCCGCCGAACTCATCGCCGCGCGCGAACACATCCGGAATCAACAGCAACGCTGGCCATCGGATCCATCGCGTCCCCTCGCCTCGCTCTGCCACGTGCTGCTGAAC
>JANMLE010001372.1:0-1563 GCA_031372385.1 Planctomycetota bacterium
CAATCCAGATCCGGCAAAGTCCCGCGTCATCAACTCCACCATGATGGCTGTCGTTTCACCGAATGCCGCCGAAGTTGTGACCGAACGCGAACTGAATGAGTTTGCCACAACCGAGCACGTGTACCGCAAAAACTACACAAATTGAGGATGTTCACATGTCGAATCCTTCGAACTTCGCGCCGCCCTTTCCTGCCAACGGTTCTCGACGCGACTTCCTGCAGCGGGCGGGAAACGGCTTTGGCTCGCTGGCCCTGGCGGGGTTGTTGGCTCAAGAGGGGCGGCTGGTTCAGGGGGCAACGGCGTCGGGTTTGAATCCGCTCGCGCCGCATGCCGGGCATTTTCCGGGGAAGGCCAAGTCGGTGATTTGGCTGTTCATGAATGGCGGGCCGTCGCAGGTTGACACGTGGGACTACAAGCCCGAACTGGAAAAGCGAGACGGGAAGGAACTGGCGGGGTTCGATCAGACGACGGGGTTCTTTGCCGGGCAGGGGGGGCCGATGATGAAGTCTCCCTTCAAGTTCGCCCAGCATGGCGAATCCGGGGCGTGGGTCAGCGAGATCTTTCCGCAGATGGCCAAGCATGTCGACAAGATGGCCTTCGTCTATTCCTGCTGGACCGATTCGAACAATCACTCGCCCGCGCTGTTCCGGATCAACACCGGAAACGCGCGGCAGGGCTTTCCATGCGTCGGGGCGTGGGTGACGTACGGCTTGGGAAGCGAAAGCCAGAACCTGCCGTCGTTCGTGGTGATGTATGACACGCTCGGACGGGGCATCCCCAAGGGACACGCGCAGAACTGGGGCGCGGGGTTTTTGCCGAGCATCTTCCAAGGGACGGCGCTGAAGCCGCAGGGCGATCCGATCGAGAACCTGAACCGCTCCAAGGAGATGACGAGTGACCAGCAGCGCGCCCAACTCGACCTGCTCGCGCGGTTGAACCGCAAGCACCTCGAACAGCATGCGGCCGAGACCGAACTCGCGGCGCGGATCGAATCGTTTGAACTCGCCTACCGCATGCAGATGGCCGCTCCTGAAGCGCTGGACCTGGCCAAGGAATCGGAAGCGACGCAGAAGCTGTACGGTCTCGACAATCCGAAGTGTGCGCACTTCTCCAAGCAGTGCCTGATCGCGCGGCGAATGGTCGAGCGCGGCGTCCGCTTCGTGCAGATCTATTCCGGCGGGATGGAGAACGAACGAAGCTGGGACGGTCACGCCAACATCGGGGCCAACCACACCGGGTTCGCCGCCGAGACCGATCAACCGATCGCCGCGCTGCTCACCGATCTGGCCGAACGCGGGATGCTCGACGAAACGCTGATCATCTGGGGTGGAGAATTCGGCCGCCTGCCGCTCGTGCAGAAGGGGGGCACCGGCCGCGACCACAATCCGCATGCCTTCACCACGTGGTTCGCAGGCGGCGGCATGAAGGGCGGCACGCTGTTCGGTGAAACGGACGAGATCGGCCACAAGGCCCTGATCGACCGGGTCAGCGTCAACGATCTGCACGCCACGATCCTGCACACGCTCGGTTTGAATCACGAGAAGCTCACCTACCGCTACAGCG
>JANMLE010001412.1:0-2478 GCA_031372385.1 Planctomycetota bacterium
TCAGCCGATCCGTTCGGCGATGAGTACGGGAGGTTCCAGCGGTTGCGGGCGGATTGGGATCGCGGTTCGCAGCAGCGGCTTCATCGAATCGGCCTGTTCTTCGCGGCAATGGACGCGGACCAGCGATTGCCCGACATGTACGCGGTCGCCGATGCGGACCAGCATTTCCAACCCGACGGCGTGATCCACCCTGTCCGACAGCACCCGCCGTCCGCCCCCGAGTTCGATCACGGCGATGCCGAGCGTTTCCGCATTGATCCGACCGACGTATCCGCTGCGAATGGCGCGGATGTCGAACTGAAAATCGGTCCGCGGCCGCGGCAGGTCGAGGTTGCCTCCCTGCGCGGAGACCATCTCGCGGAACTTCTGTATTGCCCGTCCCGACGTGATGTGCTCGTTCAGGACGGACCGGGCAGCTTCGTAATTGGCGGCGCTGCCGGTCGCCACCAACAGTTCCGCCCCCAGTTCGCACGTGACGGTCCACAGGTCGGCTGGTCCCTTCCCGGCGAGAGTGTCGAGGGCCTCGTCGACCTCCAGCGTGTTGCCAATCATGCGTCCGAGCGGCTGGTCCATATTCGTCAGCAGGGCGACCGCTTTCACGCCGCTGCGCCGGCCCGTTTCCACCAGCGACTCCGCCAGCTTGCGCGCCGACGGCAGTGTCTTCATGAACGCGCCGCTGCCCCACTTCACGTCGAGCACCAGCGCGTCCAGACCCTCGGCGAGTTTCTTCGACATGATGCTGGCGGTGATCAGCGGGATCGACGCGACGGTGGCCGTCACGTCGCGCAGCGCGTACAGCTTGCGGTCGGCGGGCGCGAGGTCCGCCGTCGCGCCGGTGATGACGCAGCCGACACGTTCGGTCACATCACGAATGTCGTCCAGCGACAGATCCGCGCGGAAGCCCGGAATCGATTCCAGCTTGTCGAGCGTTCCGCCGGTCGCCCCCAATCCCCGTCCGGAAATCATCGGCACCCGCAGGCCGCAACAGGCCAGCAGCGGGGCGAGAATCAGCGACGTCTTGTCACCCAGCCCGCCGGTCGAATGCTTGTCGACCACCGCACCGCGACCGGCGGAGAATCGGACGTCGGGTGCGGTCACAACATCAAGCTCGACAGTGTCGTGTCCGCCCCGACCGGAATCGTCATCCAGTGGTTCGCTGCCATCCAACAGAACGGTGGGTGAAAAGAACGAGTCCTCGCCGAGATCGACGGTGTCCCGCGCGTCGAGTCCCGAAGTCGCGAAGTCCTCCTCCAACGAAATCGTGCCCGTGCCGGGAACGTGTTGCTCCCCGTCGGCTCCGACGGCGCGTGACGCCCGTTCCAACCGGGGCATCGCGTCCGCCTTCCAAGCGGCATCCGCCAGTGCGGCGACTGATCCCGCCGGCGACCACGAAAGCCTGCGGCCGGAGGCCAGCATTTCCTCGGTCAGCGCCGCGGTCTCTTCCGCCGTCATCCCCTTCAGATAGATGGCCATCGCCAGCGCCGACATCTGATAGTTGGGAATGCGTCCCGCGGAAAATCCCTGGATGAAATGGGCGATCTCGGCGCGGGTCAACTCGCGACCGTCACGCTTGCGGGCGATGATCTGGACTGGATTCATGGACGTGGCCCCGTCACTTGTTGATCGATGCGCGATTGGGGCTGAAGTGTGAGCCAATTGCTTCACGGCTGCAAGCGGCCACAGGCGCGTGAACGTTGACTCGCCGTCGACTCGTGGGACGGTACGATGCTCTACAAGTCGTCGGAGCACGTCCAAGCCAACACCCACACAGGAAGCCCACCCATGTCCGAGAATGACCCCGGTGAAGAGATCCAGTCCGTGGACGATATCAAACAGGGTTGGCCGCTGTTGACCGGGCCGCTTGCCGTCCCGCCTGCGGTTCCCTACCCCGATGAACATTGGGATTGGCGGGCCATCAACGGTCGACCGCTGATCGATCCGTCCGCCTGGGTCGCCCCCAATGCCGTGGTTGTGGGGCGGGTCCGGTTGAAGGCCCGCAGTTCCGTCTGGTACGGCTGCGTGCTGCGCGGCGACCAGGAATGGATCGAAGTCGGCGAGGAAACGAACGTGCAAGACGGATCGATTCTGCATGTCGATGATGGCTACCCGTGCATCCTGGGGAATCGCGTCACGCTCGGCCACAAGGCGGTCGTCCACGGCTCGGTCGTGGGTGACGGAGCGCTGATCGGAATCTCGGCCACGGTGCTCAGCCGCTGCGTGATCGGCGAAGGGGCATTGATCGCCGCCGGTGCCCTGGTCTTGGAAGGGACGCACGTTCCACCACACACGCTGTGGGCCGGCTGCCCCGCCAGGCAACTCAAGGAACTGAGCGACGCCCAACGCGCCCGCCTGGCCTGGAACTATCGTCACTACGTCAACAACGCGGCGGGTTACGCGGCACTTGGACGGCCCGCGAATCACGCGAATCAAAACGAATGAGTCACCCGGCTGTTCGGAGCCGTCCCCGCCGGGGGGGGG
>JANMLE010001420.1:0-12802 GCA_031372385.1 Planctomycetota bacterium
CCCCCCCCCGGCAACACCACTTCTGTCGGAAACGCCAATCTTGGGATTCCCGAATTTGATCTGGTGCGCGGTGGGGCGCGACGTGCATCTTGGGTGCCTGGTTCGACCGTACGGAGCCGTTGTTGACGACCCCGATTGAGCACTTGATCGCTGAAGATCCATGACAGAACTTGCCCAATTGATTGACGAGCCGGCACGCGTGCTCCGTGACCACACGTATTCGCCGGCTGATCTCGAACGTGTCGCCCGTTGCGCCGCGGACTGGGACGAGCATTACTACCGGCCGCGTCCCACACGCATCGAGATGTCGCTGCGGCACGAGTTCCGGCTGTACTTGCAGTACATGATGACTCAACAGGAAGCCGACCCGCTCCAGCCGGCGCTGGAATCGCTGCAACGCTGGATGGCTCCGTCGCGCGGATTTGATGTCGAGAACGTGCGGCGTCACGTCAACCGGCGGCTGTACGAGACCACCGGGAGCGACGTGTTCCTCGCGGCGGCGAGCGAGCCGCGCGAGACGCTCCGGTATCCGGACCGGCGTCATCTGGTGCGCTGGTACGACTATCACCGATCAGTCGCCGAACGCTCGAGGCCGTGCTTCCAACGGATCGCGCCCCAGGATGTCGTGGACACGGAACTCAAGACCTGGCCGTACTACGCGGCGATGAATCTGGCCGATGGCGAGCATGCGCATCTCGCCGAATCGAACGCAGGCGGCGGATACAACGCGTTCATCGAGTCCGATCGGGCGGTCGTCGATCTCGTCGCACACATGGCTGCTCCGCGTGAGGCGGGAGCGCCGTTGCGCGTGCTGGAGTTTGGCAGTGCCGACGGCCGACTGCTGATCGAACTCGGCCGACGGTTCCCTCACAGCGAACTCATCGGTACGAACTTGCTCGGCGAACGCGGCTTCCTGCCGGAGGCTGTTCGCGATCCTCAAATTCAGGTGGTGACGGACTCGGTGGAAGAGACGAGTCTCGAACCCGCCAGCTTCGACGTCATCGTCAGCACCGAGGTCATCGAGCATCTCGTCGAGCCGGCGGCGATGGTGCGACAGATTCTACGGCTGTTGCGGCCGGGAGGCATCTTCGTCGTCACCGCTCCGTCGCTGCATGTGCAGTTTCTGTCGCGAAACCCGCTGACATATTTCGTGAGTCTGGCAAGCGTCGTCTCCGACCGGGTGCTGCCGCCGTTCCACAACCTCTACGAACCGCTGACCGACCTCCCGCTGGTCCACCACGCCTTCAGTTGGCGATCGTTTCGCCAGATGTTTCGGGCACAGTTGCCGCAGTCGGACGTTCGCACGATGCGGTTCTATCACCTCCGCAAGTTTCGCCTCGACGGACTCGCCGCCCGGCTGCCGTTGTTGAGACACTTTGGCGGCCTGCTGGTGGCTTATGGACGCAAGTAATCTTGGCTCGCTCTCCGTGGACGGTTCCGGTTCGCCCGGAATCCGGACACGGTCTGCGCCGACGGACCGCGTGCGCGTGGCCATTCTGCGCGACTTCGCCGAAGAGGGCTGGGCCAGCATGGACCTTGTTGCGGAGATGCTGGCCGACCGATTGCACAGCGAACACGCACGGGAGTTTGAGTCGCAATTGCTCTGCCCCAAGTTTCGGTATCGCGCCAGCCGAGTGCCGTGGATCGGACGGTCGCGGCTGGCAGGAAACGTGGACCGCTATCTGAACCGCTGGCACACGTATCCGCGTTTCGTCGCCAGGCAGTTTGAAAAGTTCGACCTGTTTCACGTGAGCGATCACAGCTACGCGCATCTCGTGCATGCCTTGCCGCCCGATCGCACGACGGTCTTTTGTCATGACCTGGACGCGTTCCGCTGCCTGCTGCATCCGGAACGCGAGCGACGTCCCCGGTGGTTTCGACGAATGATGCGGCGCGTGCTGACGGGCCTTCAGCAGGCCGCGATCGTGTTCTACAGCACCGAGTCGGTGCGAGAGCAGATTCTCGCGGCGAGCTTGGTCGAGCCGGAGCGTTTGGTTGCCGCGCCGTACGGAACGTCGCCGGAATTCACGCCTCAGCCGCACGAGACCGATGCGGCCGTCGCGTCGAAGCTGACGGGACGCGCTGTCCAACCGTATCTGCTGCACGTTGGAAGCTGTATCGCGCGCAAGCGAATCGACGTGCTGCTCGATGTGTTCGCCGCTGTGCGACAGCAGCAAGCCGATTTGCAGCTTGTCCAGGTCGGCGGCGAATGGACGGCGTCTCAACTCGAACAGTTACATCGGCTCGGAGTGCAGGACCATGTCACTCAGGTGCGTGGTATTGAACGCCACCAACTCGCGGCGCTGTATCGCCGCGCGAAACTCGTGCTGCAAACCAGTGAAGCCGAAGGGTTCGGACTGCCGGTGATCGAAGCCCTCGCCTGCGGCACCGCCGTCATCGCCAGCGATCTGAGCGTGCTTCGCGAGGTTGGGGGCGAGGCGGCGGTCTATTGCCCGGTGGGCGACGTGCCGCGTTGGTCTCACACGGTTCGGCAGACCCTTGATGGGGAGGGAACGCCGTGCGTCGAGGCTCGACTGCGCCAGGCCCGCCGCTTCTCCTGGTCGAACCACGCGCGAGTCATTGCCGACACATGGCGATCGCTCTGCAGCCGGTCTCGGGTGCCGTCGCTCATTGGTGGAATTCATCCGGTCCCCTCTCCCCTGTCTTCGGCGGAGAGGGCTAGCGAGGCTCTGCCTCAAGCTGAGGAGTTGTGTCATGTGGCAAATTGAATTCGGCTGATGGCTGTCGGCTGATCGGCCGTCAGCCGCTTCCTGATTTCTTCCATAGTCAGTCTCAACCGCAACTCCTCGACCGACTCCTTCCGGCTCAACTCGATTTCCAAAACCTGACTCGTTCATCACGACTTGCCGGCATCACGCTTCCTAGGGTGAGGGAGCCCCGCGGCGAGTAGTGTCGCTTCCACAGTGACGGTTTCTCATGCTGTTTAACTCGTACACCTTCGCTGTCTTTTTTGTGCTGGTCTACGCGGCCTATTGGCTGCTGGGACACCGCAATCAGAACCGCCTGCTGCTCGTGGCCAGCTACGTGTTTTACGGCTGGTGGGACTGGCGGTTTCTGTCGCTGCTCGTGCTGTCTTCCGTCGTCGACTATGTCGTCGCGCTGCGGATTGCCGACGCGGACGCCCCGCAACGCCGACGAGCCTGGCTGATGCTGAGCTTGATTACCAACCTCGGGATGCTGGGGTTTTTCAAGTACGCCAATTTCTTTGCCGACAGCCTGCGCGAGGCGTGCGCTTCGTTGGGCTGGACGCTGGACTGGCGGCTGACCGACATCGTGCTGCCGGTCGGGATCTCGTTCTATACCTTTCAGACGCTCTGCTACACGATCGATGTCTACCGCGGAACGCTGAAGCCGGTTCGCAACCTGACGGAATTCCTGCTGTATGTGTCGTTCTTTCCGCAACTCGTGGCCGGTCCGATCGAACGAGCGTCCCACCTGATTCCGCAGATTCAACAGCGCCGAACGATCACCTGGCTCGGATGCGGACGGGGACTCTGGCTGATCCTGGTCGGGCTGTTCCGCAAGGTCGTCGTCGCCGACAACCTGGCGGTCGTGGTCGATCAGGTCTTCGCCGCACCGGAAGTGCCGACCGGTTGGATCTGCCTGCTGGCGACCTATGCGTTTGCCATTCAGATCTATTGCGACTTCAGCGGTTACTCGGACATGGCCCGCGGGATCAGTCAACTGATGGGGTTTGACCTGATGGTCAACTTCCGCACGCCGTACTTTGCCACGAATCCCAGCGACTTTTGGCGGCGCTGGCACATCAGCCTGTCGACCTGGCTGCGCGATTATCTGTTCATCCCGTTGGGCGGCAGTCGGGGCGGCGAGTGGCAGACGTACCGCAACCTGATGCTCACGATGACGCTGGGCGGCCTGTGGCACGGAGCCAGTTGGAACTGTGTGCTCTGGGGAATCTATCAGGGCCTGCTGCTCTGTGGTCACCGGGCTCTGTTTGGACGTGAGCAGCGCGAGACCGGGCACGAATCGCGGCTCGTGCGGATGGTCTCGATCGTGGGCATGTTTCACCTGACGTGTCTGGGAATGATGATTTTCCGCTCGCAGAGTCTGTACCAAACCGGAGTGATTCTCACCCGCCTCTTGACATCGTGGTCCGTCACACCGGAGTTGGCGGCGGTCGCATTGCCGCTGCTCTTGTTCGGTGGCAGCATCATGATGCTCGACGTTTGGCAACAGGCGAGTGATGAGCCTTGGCAACGATCCGGTTGGAACTGGGGACTCGGGCCGTTGTCTGCCGCGTTGATGCTCCTCAGCGTGCAAGTGTTCGCAACGGGGACCGCGAAACCATTCATCTACTTTCAATTTTGAAGATCGCGATGAAAGACTCTCTCCCATGAATCTGCTCAAGGAATCACCCGCTCAGGCTGATCCGACAACGGCCGTGTCCGCAGCGGTGTCGTTGCCCGAAGCGACGTGGCTCGATGCCTCGACGGCAATGATTCGTCGCCGTGTTCGCGTCGGGCTGATCTGTGCGCAGTGGATCCTGATCCCGACAGTTGTGTTTGCCGTGGGTGAGTCCATGATTCAAAAATGGTGCGCGCCGCGGCCATTGTTCTGGGATCAGGCCCTGCCGGCGGCTCGAACCGGACGGCTCGATGCGGTCTTTATCGGGTCGTCACGGGTCGCGGCCGCGATTGATCCCGCGATCGTGGCATCGGCGGTGGCGGACGCGTCGGGACAGCCGGTCCTGTCGGTGAACGTCGGCACCGGGTTTTCCACGTTGCAGGAACATCGGCTCGGGCTGCGAAACTACCTGGAGACACACGCCGACGCGGGACGCGGACTGGTCGTGTTCATTGAGGCGACAAACGGACTCCCTGACGATTCTCTGCCGTCTCAGAGTTGGCATGGCAACCAGCGGCCCGAGTTGTTGGTCCAGGTTCTGAAGCCCCGCGATCTGCCGGCGCTGTGGCAATCGAACGAGTCTCTCGAAGACCGGCTGCGGTTCACGTTCCGCAGCCTGACCGGATCGTCCGCAATCAGTCGCGAGTCGGAACGAATCGGACGCGGGATTCTGGCGAAGGGGACGGCGCGGCTGAGTGCGCTGTTCCAGACACTCGATCATTCGAGCTTGGTCACGGATGCGGGATCGCCGGGAAGCAGCGCGGATCAGCCGGACCTCAGCACGGCCGGCGGTATCCGTGTGGACGACGAGGGACTGCGGCTGACTCGCCAAGCTGCCGAAGCGTGGGCGAGGGGACAGATCCTCGATCAGCGTCCGCGCGGACCGTGGGACCGGACCGTGATCGCGGAGATGATCGAACTGGTTCAGAGACACGGCGGGCGAGTTGTGTTCTTCAATGCGCCGCTGCATCCCACACATGCCGCGGCGTTCTCGACGCCGGTTCGCGAAGCCGACCGGACTCGATTTGCCGAGTTCGCGCGGAGCCGAGGTTGCGAACTGTTGTCGTGTGACTTCGCGACCCGCGACGATGACTTCCCGGACATCTTTCACCTGCGGCAGTCTCGCGCGGCGGACTACACGCACGTGCTCTGCCGCGAGTGGAACGCCCTTCAAGCCGATGATTGAACCAGCCCTCTGATCACTCCAGCGCGCCTTGTCGCTGAATTCGCAAGAATTCAGCCGCCCAAGCGTGACAGACTGACTGAATTCTTGTGAATTCAGCTACGACGCGCCGGAGGCGGCGCTCGCGTCGGAGGCGGCGCTGTTGTGCTATTGCGAATCCTGTCCCAGCTCTCTTGACCGAGTGACCTCACGTGAGAATCGTCTATCTCAATCCTGTCGGCGTGCTCGGTGGAGGCGAACGCAATCTGCTGGACATCATGGCCTCGGTCCGCGAGGCCAATCCGGATGCGGAACTTCATCTGGTCTGTGGATCGGGTGGCCCGCTGGTGGATGCGGCGCGAAACATTGGGATCGGTGTGACCGTGGTCCCGATGCCCGATCGGCTCGCTCGGTTGGGGGACAGCGATCTGAAGCAGAGATCGCGAATCGGTCGCCTGGTGCGCGGCCTCTCGCGACTGGCCGTGACCGCGTTGACTGTTCCGCGCTACGCACGGACACTGCGCCGCGTCATTGAGGATTTGTCACCGGACATCGTGCATTCCAACGGGATCAAGTGTCACCTGTTGACATCGTTCGTCGTCCCTCGTTCGATCCCGGTTGTCTGGCAGATCCAGGATTATCTCGGCAGCCGGACCCTTGTACCGCATCTGATGCGACGCGCGGCGAAATGTGGCGCACACGTGATTGCGATTTCTGAATCCGTCGCCGATGACGTACGGCGGGTGTTGCCGGGTACGTCTGTGAAAACGGTCTACAGCGCCATCGACACGGACGCGTTCTGCCCGGCGGTTGGCAATGGCGATTGGCTGGATGATCTCGCCGGATTCTTGCCGGCAGATGACGGAGTCCTCCGAATCGGCCTCGTCGCGACCTACGCGCGGTGGAAGGGACACGCCGTGTTTCTCGAAGCGGCCTCGCGCCTCGCCACGTCAGCGAATCGTTTGAGGTTCTATGTGATCGGCGGCCCGATCTACGCGACGAACGGTTCGCAGTACTCGGAGTCGGAACTGCGCGAACTGGCGGCGCGACTCGGAGTGACAGACCAGGTCGGCTTCGTGCCGTTTCAGGAAAGAATTGCCGACGTCTACCGCGCGCTGGACATCGTGGTGCATGCGAGCACCCAGCCGGAGCCGTTTGGGCGAACGATCGTCGAAGCCATGTCATGTGCCCGGCCCGTCGTCGTGGCAGCGGCGGGCGGTGCCGCGGAACTCGTCGATGACGGGACGACCGCTTTGGCCACTGAGCTGGGAAATGTCTCCTCGCTCTGTGAAGCACTGCTCCAGTTGATCCGCGAACCGATTTTCAGGCTTCAAGTCGCAGGCAACGCTCGGGATATGGCGTGTGAACGATTCTCACGCTCGCGGCTTGCTGAGGAAATCTGTGCTCAATACGCGCTGCTCGGCACGGATTCGAGCGTCAGGTGCGGTATTTCCGGTACAGACGTCTAAACCGCGCCAAGACTGCATGACCAGATTGGAATCACAGTCGATTCAATCTTTGCATTCTGTTTAATCAACGCATTTTACCATTGCGTCGTCGTTTTGTGTCGTTACCATCGTCTTGTCCGGTAGGACTCGTTGGGGGTTTCGGTGGTTTATCAGGAAACTGGACGACTGGGGGAACCATGAAGAAGGTTGCATCGAAAATCGGTATGGGAGTTCTGACATTCCTGCTGGCGGGCAGTGTGGGTCTGAGTGGAGTCGTGATGACGCTCACAGCCCGGATGGCTCCGGCGCTGCTCGGTGCGGTTGAAGGTGCGGGTGTATCGGCAACGGATGCCTCGCTGGTGACTCAATCGGTGGTTGTGCCCGCTGTCGTACCGTCCGGATCTCCGATGACCCCGGCCGGAATGCCCGTTCCCAGCCAGTTCACCTGTGACTGTGTCGCCATTCCGGCGGTGTTCAAAGTTCACCTGGATGCGAACGGAGATCTGTGGGGGCGGCTGAAGGCACTGGAAGACTCGGGCTTCCCACGTCCCGCCAGTCAGATTCGCGTGATTCTTGCCCATGGCGGCAGGATTGCGTTTGAAACAGTCACGGATGTCGGGGGCCTGTTCTGCGTTCGCCAGCCTCCACCGGGACAGTACTCGCTGCTGGGTTTCGGACCGGGCAGCCTGATCGCCTTGGGTGTCGCGGTCTGTCCGTGTGACGCCCCTCAACTGGACTTGGACGGCACCATCGCCACCCCCAGTGATTTGAGCATGGTACAAGACATCATCCAGAAGCCGGCGAATCCCCGTACCGGTCCGCTGCCACTGGCTGTGGGACCGTCTGACGGAGTGACGCCACTGCGACAACACGAGGTCATGCTGGGTCCGGAAGGACGATTCGAGGCACTGTTCCAACGATTCGATCCACAGCGGTGCGCAGCCGTGGCAATTCCCTGTGCGGACGTGTGTTTGATCAGTGGCACGCGCACGGTGGCCAGTGCCGTCACAGGACCGGACGGTCGTGTGCTCATTCCCAACGTTCCACCCGGAGTCTACACACTGGTGGCGGACGGAGAGGGAGGCTTGGCGGTTTTTGACCTGAAGTTAATGCCTCCGATGGCGACAGTCCCTCCTGTCGAACCGGCGGTTCCACCAGGCCCTGAACCTGCGGTGTCCGTGCGGAGTGTCGGCTTGATGAAGCGGAGTGTCGGCTTGATGAAGAGGTCCGAGGAGTTGAAACTCATCGGCAATGACGGACAGATCCTGATTATTACAGCCATCGATCCTGCCGACATGATTCTTCAGGCGAAGCTGCTCACGGAGCAGGCCCTCATCATTCCCCCTCCGATTGCTGGAATGACGGGCGGAGGTATGGGCGGTGGCGGAGGAGGCGGAGGTGGTCTGGGTCTACTTGGGCTCCTGGGCCTGCTCGGACTGCTTGGTCACCATGGCAACGTTGCCAGCCCGTTCAGCCCTTGAGTTCAATGGATTGTCCGCACCGCAACGATGTCACCGATCCAGCCCGCGAGCGATACCGCGCCCGGTCATCGGGAGTGTGACCATGAGTTGTGAACTCGCGCGATCGGTGACCGCCGTCACTGAACCATTGATGTTCGAGACATACCTGCAGTCTCGAATTTGGGGTGGCGACGGCCTCGGGCGGCATTTGGGAAAACGGGTGGCGTCAAACGACGTCATAGGTGAGGCGTGGGAAATCAGCACGCTTCCCGAACACGTCAGCCGTGTGGCGGGCGGGCCGTTGGACGGCGAGTTGTTATCGACGCTGTGGACCGACGCCCGATTCGATCTCGCCGGGATCGCCGCTGCTCGGGAAACCTCGGAGGAGGATCGAGCGTATTCACTCGTCCGATCGAGTCGCTGGACGAACACGGAGTCTGAGGCGGTTGCCGACGAATTCCCCTGGCTGGTGAAATGGCTCGATTGCCGTGACAGTCTTTCAGTTCAGGTTCATCCCGAAGACAGCATGGCTCGGTCGGCCCTTGGTCACCCGTACGGAAAATCAGAAGCATGGGTGGTCGTTCATGCGGGGCCGGACGCCCGTGTCAGCACGGGACTCCGTCTTGGAGTGACCCGCGGCGAATTGGAAAGACACCTTGCCGAGGGGACGGTCGAGCAGTGTTTGCATACGTACCTGCCGCGGGTGGGCGACTGCATCTTGTCTCCGGCGGGCACCGTCCACACGGCGCGCGATGTGATCGTGGCCGAGATTCAGCAACCCAGCGACGCCACATTTCGCCTGTTCGATTGGAACCGATGCGACGAATCGGGGAAGACGCGGTCGCTGCACCACGAACTTGGGCTGCAAGCCATCGACTGGAACCAGGGGCCGATCCGGCCCATCGTGCCCAAACCACTCGTGGTTCGTGGTGCCCGCGTTCGTGGTGAAACGTTGGTGAATTCGCACTGGACACGACTCGAACGCTACCTCGTCGAGCGTCCCTGGAGTTCGCCGCGTTCTGGTGAGATGACCGTCTGGATGGTTCTCGAGGGGGATGCCGAACTCTTCGATTGCGAAGCGGGTTCGTGCCGCGAGTTACCGCGCGGATCGACGGTACTCGTTCCGGCTGCGGCTGGAGAAATCCGTTGGTCTCCACGGCGACGAAGCTGCTCTCTGCTCTGCGCGCGACTGCCTGCAACCCGCCTCGTAGGGTAAGCCTCTGACTTGCCAGTTCACAATCGCAACCAATCTGCCGTTGACATATTCGCAGGCCATCCGAAATGCGTCATGGCACTACGCAACCGAAGGTGTGGAAGCACTCAAAGATTCTCTGCCGCTGTTTAAGAGGAACAAGGCGGGCTAGCAAGCGTTTCTCGGGAAGAGGGTCTACATGCGAGTTCCGACTGTCGCGTTGTTACTGGTCTGCGTCTGCTTGCTCATCGCGGATCTCGCATCGAGCCAACCTCCCAAAGCAGCGCCGGCGAAGCCGACGCTCGCGGCTCGTAACGAGGTGGACGAACACGAGCTACGGTGGACCCCGTTGTCTAGAACAGAGAACGACTTTTATTAGAGAGACTGGCGGCAGCCAGGCTCTGGCTCTCGCGGGTGGGGGCGGCGGCGCAGCACAGGTGAGCGCAGCGAACTGGAGCGGAGCCGCTGCCCCCAGCCACGACAAATCAACCGCCACGGGGTTCGTGCTTTCCAACGGAAAAGATGCGAGGTACATCCTCGTCACGACAGCCCACGTTTTCGAAAACACTCCGGGTGACGAGACGACGGTTCTGTTCCGCAGCAAACAAGCCGAGGGCGGATACACCAAGGAACCCCTGAAGCTCGTGATCCGAAAAGAGGGCGCTCCGGCCTGGACGAAGCATCCGACTGAAGATGTCGCCGTCATCAAGGTCATTCCCCCGAAGAACGCCGATCTTCCGCTGATTTCTCCCGCAATTCTCGTAACCGACGAAGAGTTGCAAAAACACAAGATTCATCCGGGAGACAATCTCGCCGGCCTCGGCTTTCTCCATCGCGAGGAAGGAAGCCAGGCGGGTTTTCCGCTGCTTCGAGACGGCCCGATCGCCAGCTTTCCCCTGCTGCCAACGGGGAAGACCAAGACCTTCTTTCTGAGTGCGAATACGTTCGAGGGATGGCGGTGGTCCGGTGTATCTGGCCCGACCCAGCCGAACCGACCGCAACGGGGAGGACGTCAGGCTCATCGCGGGTTGGTTTCGGCCCAACAATTCTTGGACGAAGAGATGAAGATGATCTACGGGACAAGCAAGGTCAGACATCGCCTGGGACTCGCCATTGTGATCCACGCATCGTTCATCAAAGAGACGATCGATCTGCTCAAGTAATTGCTCGCCGATTTCATGCCGGTGCCCGACAATGGAACCGGCGGGGCGCGACAGGTCGCTCGCCACGAACGCCTGCAGCATCCGGTCGGCGAGCAACCCGAGACTGGCGAGGTCTTCCGACTTGCCGAACCGGACGGCCGCCAGATCGGCCTGGCTCCACGTCGAGTGGTAGACCGCCAGCAGGGCCTCGACGTTGAGCGATCGTCGCGAAGCGAGATGTTCGCCGAAAAAGGCTTCGAGGGCCGCATGAATGGCCGCTCCGAAGACGAGATTGGCGGAGACAAACTCTTCCGGGAGCTGGTCGATGTCATGGAACTGGTACTTCAACGGGCATTTGAGGTACGTGCTGATGGCCGACCAGGAGAGATAGGATCGTCCGGTCAGCGACTCGGCGATGTGGGAGGCATCAGAAATCGGCTCGGCGAACGCGATCATGCGCGGCTCCCCGCAGGGGTGGCGTTGAGTTCGTCGATCAACTGGCTGGCCTGACGGAGCGACAGGTCTTCGCCGCGGTAGAGCCCGAAGCGATCCCGCAGCAGGTCCGTCAACGTGAACTGCTGCCGCGTGGCGATCGCGTGGAGCGCCCGCACCTGGCTCTGGGTCGCCTTCCGTCCGGCGGCCCCCGTATTCGGACGAGCCCCGTTCGGCGAACCATTGGGCGAGCCGTTCGTTGTGGGAGCCGGGCCCGTGACGCGGCCGTTCCCGGAGCCGTTCGCGGGGTTGTGGTCGTACCCGTTTCCGCTGGCAGTTGGGGGACCGTGGGGAGCAGGATCGGACCCGGCGGCGGCTGAACCCGTCTGGCAGGCCAGTTCATCATTGACAGCCTGCCGGCAGGCGATGTACGCCACGCGGACCTTCTGTTGCAGGCCGTCGAGATCATGGAACAGCAGGCTGCCGTCGAGTTCCAGTTCGATGTCGCAGCTCGCCCCCAGCGAACCGAAATCGCGCTGGCCGACCTTCTTGGCGAGGCCGACCTTGACTGTCATGGGCATGGGGTTGTCTCCGTAAACGAAAAGGCCCCACCGGAATCGCGGTGACACCGGCGGGGCGTGGTGGATTGGAAGTTCGGCTGTGATGAACCAGACGTGTCAGGCTTCGAGCTGCTGCAACTGCTTGAGCGACGCCAGGGTCGTTTTCATCAGCCGGGACTGGCGGCGGCTGCTGCCGGGCGGCAGCGATCAGCGCCGTCACGTCCTGCAACGCCGTGCGCAGCGTGTCGCGGACACGCTCGGCCTGGGCGATCAGGTCATTTGACGCCGACGTCGGCGATGGGGAAGTGGTGGCGGAAGTCGACGCCTCACCCGAGGTCGGCGGGAGTCGATTCACCGGGCCGGCGTGACCGTGGCACCCGCGCCCGGCGTGTGTGACGGCCGATCACTGGGACAACCGGGGCTAGCGCCCTGCGGCTGATGATTTCAGCGGATCGCTATTTGAACTGCATCCGATCCTGCGCCTCACGCACATCGATGCACACGGTTTCCAAGTCCTCTTCGTTGTTGAGGCACTCCCAATCGCCGCCCACGGACCACACGGGGCGATCACAAAACACCTTCCCTTGTTCCCGGAGTCCGCGCGTGCCATTGGCTTTCAATTGGTCTCGGACAGTGGCACCGGAAAATCCCACGGCGGTGACAACGGTATGCAGGTGATTCGTGCGAGCATTGACGGCCCATCAGCGCCAGCCTCGATGATCGCAGTGTTGTTGGCACTCAGTTTCGACGACCGTTTGTTGATCGGGATTCAGGAGGACGATGGCATGCTTCAAGCGTGTGCGATGCCACTGCTCAAGTTGCGGCTGCGGCGGCTGGTGGCCGTGTCCGCGCCGTCGCCAACCGCGTTCGTCGCCTTGCAGATGAGTGCCATACATGGTCCAAGTGATGAAGAAGCCAATCGGGTCATCAGAGTTCATGATGCGGTCCTCGAATTGTCGAATTCGATCAATCCGCCGCTGGATCAATCAGCCGCAGGGCGCTAGCCCCGGTTCTGTGACG
>JANMLE010000175.1:0-7044 GCA_031372385.1 Planctomycetota bacterium
CTGAACCGTCACCTCGCCGTTGTCATCGACGGTGGCGACGGCTTCGCGGTTGGATTGGAAGCGGGAATGGCGGGTGACATCGACTTCGTGGCCGTCCGAATAAGTCGCCGTGACCTGCAGCTTTTGCCCGGTTCGAAACGCCATCACACGCTCGGCGGGTGTGACGCGGATGGAGACCACACGCGGGGCGTCTTCGCGTCCGACCGGCATTCCGGCTGCGATCCAGTCTCGCAACAGACGGTACTCGTCGGTCCCCCGCAGAATGCGAACTCCGCCACCATGCGGCATGCCTCCCGAGACTTTCAACAAGAGCAGGCTCTTCTCGGGAATCGTGGGCAGCACGCGGCGTCCGCGGGATTCCTGCGTGAGCGCCACATGGTCGGCGGCCGGGTCGAACCCAAATACGGAAAGTTTGAACCCGTTCTGGCCCTCGGATTTCCCGTGGCAACCGGAGGCATTGCATCCATACCGACTGAAGATCGGAACCACATCGTTGGCGAAGTGCAGTTCCTTCGCTGAGGCCTGTACATCGGCGGCGGTGGCCACTGATCCGCAAAGGATCAGCAACAGGCACGGCACAATGGGCGCGAATCGGGGCATCAAAGGAGGCTCAAAGGGCGGGGTTGGATCTGCGTGGCGAGTGAACACGAACCGAAAGTGTTGGCGAGGGAGGGAACGCTTTGGGTTCGTGATTTTCAGGCGGAAAACACATCAAGCGTTTCAAATGCTATCTCTCTTTCGACCCGCAAGCAAGGCGGGCTTGACCGAACGTTGACGCGGGTGTGGCAGGATTTCCGGGCGGGATCAGCCGGAACGCGCGCGCGTCCGGCTCTCGCTTGGGTCGCACGTTCAAACCGGGGCGAGCGCCATCCGGCTCGTTGAGTTGCCAGGGAGATTTGAGCTCTCCGTTATTCCTCTTTACAACACCCGTGACTCCCGCCCCGAATCGTCTTGACCGTCCGGGTGAATTGCTCTCCAATCCCGCCCGGCCAACGCTTCGAGTCAGCAGGGGATGGCGCAGCGGGTGCCGCCATCGTATTCGACGCCGCCGGACGCGGGGCCAAATGACATTTGATCGTTATCTGTTGCGCAGGCTTCTCCACACGTTCGGGGTGTGCTTCATCGCCACCTTCGGGCTGGTGATCGTCATTGATCTGTTGGAGAACCTCGACGAATTCCTGACTCGCAACGGGAATCAGGGGACGCCGGCACTGCTGAAGGCGATTGCCGAATGCTATGCGTACCAGTCGGTGTTCTTCCTCGACCGGGCCGGCCCCGCGCTGACGATCATTTCGCTGATGGTGTTGCTGGTGATGTTGCAGCGCAGCGGTGAACTGCATCCGCTGCTGGCCGCGGGAATTCCGATGTATCGCGTGCTGGCTCCGCTGATCATCGCCAGTTCGGGGGTGTTCCTGCTGCTGGCTGTCAACCAAGAGTTCGTCGTCCCGCGGATTGCCCACGCGGCGTATGAGACCCGTGGTGGAGGCGATGCCACGCGCCACGATGTCGAATCGTTCACGGATCATTCGACCCGGATCTCGATCGACGGACAATCGATCCGCCTGTCGAACCGGACGATCGACAAGGCGTCGTTCGTTCTGCCCGCTCCGGGTTTGGTGAATGAAATCACGATCCTGGAGGCTCCGACGGCCACCTTCTTTCCGGCGCGGGGAAAGCGGCCCGCGGGATGGTTGTTGCGTGACGTGTCTCCGTCGCCCGCCGACCTGCGTCCACGACTGACCGACAGCGGGCGCGAGGTCGTGATGCTGCCCGACAACAACCGGAATGCGTTCGTCGTTTCGTCGGTCACCAGTGACCAGTTGTGTCAGCGCAGCTCCAGTTACTCGCTGTTGTCGACGACGGAGCTGCTCGAACGAATCCGCTGTCCCGCGTTTGGACTGGTCTCCGTACACCGGCTCGTCCTGCATTTTCACTCCCGCTTGGTGCAGCCGCTGCTGAATGTGATCGCCATCCTGATCGTCGTTCCGCTGATGGTCCGCCGCGAGAGTCCGGGGATCGTCGCGGATTCGGCGCTGAGCGGTTTCGTACTGGCATCGCTGTTCGGCGTGATCCAGGGGAGCCAGGTTCTGGGAATGAACCAACTTGTGCCGGCCGACTTGGCGGCCTGGATACCGGTGGTCGTGGGTGGCGGGGTCTCGGCGTGGCTGTCGGGAGTGATTCGCACGTGATTCGATCGCGGGGCAGATTGTGATTGGTGTCGGAGCAATCAAGACGGGCTTTGGCGAACAGCCGGCGGCGCTGTGGCGCGCGCTCGTCGCTTCCGAGCGTTGCCGAGTGGTGGCCGGTCTGTTGATGTTGCTCCTCGTGCGCGTCGCGTACCTGCTCGCGTGCCCGTTGGAACTGATCCCGGACGAGGCGTACTACTGGGACTGGTCACGGCAACTCGACTGGAGCTACTTCAGCAAGCCGCCGCTGATCGCGTGGTTGATCGCGCTGGCCACGACCGTCGGGGGCAATTCCGAGTTTGCGATCCGACTTCCCGCCACATTGCTCGGAACGGCGGGGCTGTGGGTGGTCTACGAATTGGGACGGCGGATGTACGGCCACAAGACGGGAGTCTGGTCGCTGCTGGTGGTGGCCGCGTCGCCCGGCATGACGGCGCTCTGCCTGCTGATGACCATTGACGCGCCGTTCCTGCTGGCGTGGACGGCGTCCGTGTACTGTCTGTGGCGCATGTTTGAGACGGACGAAACCGATGTGCGTTGGCTGGCAGCGGCGATCATCGCCACCGGTGCGGCCTTGCTCGCCAAGCAGTCGGCGCTCGGACTGTTTCCGCTGGCGGGACTGTTTCTGGCATCCGGAACAGCCGACCGGTCCAAGCTGAAACGACCCTGCTTCTGGCTGTGGGTACTCGGCAGTGCCGCCTGCCTGCTGCCGGTGTTGTGGTGGAACCACACCCACGGCTGGATCACCGTCGGACACACGCGCGGACACTTTGATCCCCAGTCCGAATCGAGCCTGCGGCATCTGAAACTGTTCGGCGAATTCATGGCCGGCCAGTTCGGCATCCTGTCGCCGCTGGTCTGTTGGATGCTGCTGGTGGTGACAGCGGTCGTGTTGAAAAAGTTTTCGAGTCTGCCGCGTCGCGAACGCTTTCTGCTGTGCTTTGGCGGAGTACCGCTGCTGGCGGTGACGGCTTTGAGCGGCTTTCAGCGCGTGCAACCCAACTGGCCGGCGGCATTGCATCTGACGGGCGTCATCCTCATTGCCGCGTGGAGTTGCGGTGAGGTCTCGTTGTCCGCCCGACTGGATGCGTACCGGCATTGGTTGAGACCCGCTGTCGCGCTGGGTGCGGTCCTGTCGGTCGCGGTCGCGTTGGTGCCGTTCATTGTCCCGTCGTCGGCGATGGCTGGAACGAAACTTGACCCGACGGGCCGTCTGCGTGGCTGGCGCGAGATGGCTAATCAAGTCGCCGTGCTGCGGGATTCATTGCCGCAGTCACAAGACATGCTGATGGTGGCGGCGACGTCGCGCGGGCCGGTCAGTGAGTTGGCTTATTACCTGCCGGGCCGTCCCCGCGTGTACCGCTGGAATGTCGGTGAGGTCATCGATTCGCAGCACGATGTCTGGGGCGGCCCGAAAGACGGCGCGGGACGCGATGCCCTGATCGTCACCGACGATACCGCGCCGGTTCCTCTCCGATTGGCTTGCGCATTCACGACCGTGGAAGAACTCGGTTCCGTCGTCGTGCCGATCGGACCGGACAAGACTCGTCGATACCGGGTCTGGCGCGGAACATCTTTGCGCGCCTGGCCGGAGCGTGGTGAACCGACGCGCGCGATCGCCATTCATCCGCATTCCTTGTCGTCATCGCGGAGTCTCCCATGAGAGTTGCCAGAGCCGTCGTTGACGCGGCGCGGGAATCGAAACCGCTCGCCCTCTTCGATCCTGACGTCGCCGCCGAAGCCAGCCCCGAAGCCCATTCCGAGGCCGCGGAGAACTGCGGCACCGCGTCTCCGCGCGAGATCCACTTCCACCGCACATGGCCCGTCGTGTTCCCGATGCTAAGTTTGCTGTTGACGAGTTTGCTCATCCGCTGGACCGATTTCGACCTGACGATCGCTGGCCTGTTTTACGATCGCGCCGACAAGTTGTGGACGTATGAACTGGCTCAGCCCTGGTTGACCATTTACCGGCAGGGGACGTTGCCGTCGATTGTGGTCGGCATCGGCGGTGCGGTGGTGGCGCTGTTAGGACGATGGATTCTGCCGCGGCCCGAGTGGCGGGATTCGATGGCGATTCGACGGGCCGGAATCTTTCTCGCGCTGATGCTGGTGCTGGGGCCGGGGTTGTTGGTCAACGTCGGATTCAAGCACCTGTGGGGTCGCCCGCGACCGATCCAGTGCGTCGAATTCAACGGTGAAAAGGAGTTCCTGCCCGTCGGCAACTGGGCTCGCGAACGGAGCCGCAACTCCTCCTTTCCATCGGGCCACGCGGCCGTCGCGTTCTACCTGATGGCCCCCGGATTCGTGGTCGGGCGACATCGGCCCCGGTGGACGACCGCCTGCTTCGTCATCGGCATTCTGTTCGGGTTCGGCATGGGTCTGACGCGCGTCGTCCAGGGAGGCCACTTCGTTTCCGATGTGCTGTGGGCCGGAGCCCTCGTCTATTTCACGGGAGCGGCACTGTCGTGGCTGATCTTGCGAAACGATGGTCTGGCAGCACATACCGGGCGCACCGGGCTCACCGGAGTGAACGATGATTCCGGCCGACCGATTGCCTGCTGAGATTGCCACTCACGCGAAGACGCGATTCCTGACCCCGGACAAATGTTGCCTACTGTAGTCCCTCCGCTCCGCCGGCGGGACGTGGAGCAGCGAGCGTCCGTGCAGATGCCTACGCCATCGGTTCGGTCCCGTCGGCGGAGTGACGGGACTACAGTAGGCATCATCCGCGTTCTCCATCGGACTTCCCCGGTGCGCGGGTTGGACTTAGAATGCCGCGGTCTTTGACAGCCGCATCCCCACGCGGTGGCCCATCGGTTCGCTCGACAGACGGAGCTGTGACACCATGAAATTGCTGGCAACATCGCGCGCGATCATTCTGTTTCTTGCCGGTGTGATCTTGGTCGGATGCGCCGCCCGACAAGGGAATGCAGTCGACGACACGAAGGCGAACGCGAAGGCCAAGGGAAAGCCCAACCGGCTGGCCCGCGAAACCAGCCCGTATCTGCTGCTGCACGCGCACAACCCCGTCGACTGGTATCCGTGGGGCCCCGAGGCGTTCGAAAAGGCCCGCAAGGAAGGGAAGCTGATCTTCCTGTCGGTCGGCTACAGCAGTTGCTACTGGTGCCACGTCATGGAGCGGAAGGTCTTCATGAACGAGGCGATCGCGAAGACGCTGAACGACAACTTCGTCTGCATCAAGGTCGACCGCGAGGAGCGTCCCGATGTCGATGACGTCTACATGACCGCCCTGCAGGTCTACTACCAGGCGATTGGATCACCATCAAGCGGCGGTTGGCCGCTGTCGATGTTCCTGACGCCCGACGTCAAGCCGGTGGCTGGTGGCACGTACTTCCCCCCCGAGGACACCGACAACGCGACCGGATTCCCCACGGTCCTCGAACGGCTGATCGATCTCTGGAAGACCAAGAAGGAGACGATGGAGGGGAATGCCGAGATCTTGGCCGACCACACCCGGCGCGTGATGCGGCCGAAGATGACGCTCAAGCCGGTCGATGCCGATGCGGCCCTGGTGCAGAAGTCGTTCGATGCGGTCGTCGCCAGCATTGACCCGGAATTCGGGGGCGTCGACTTCACCCCGCAACGCGCGAAGAGCCCGAAGTTCCCAACACCGTCCAAGCTGCTGTTTGTCCAGGAGACGTTGAAGCGGCAGCCGAATCCCGAAGCAGCGAAGTTGCTCGACCTGACATTGATGCAGATGGCCTGCGGGGGAATCCGCGATCACGTCGGAGGCGGGTTCCACCGTTACTCGGTCGACCGCCAGTGGCATGTGCCCCACTTCGAAAAGATGCTGTACGACCAGGCTCAACTGGTGGACGTCTACGCCAGCGCGTACGTCACCACCCAGAACAAGTTGTACGCTCAGGTGGCCGAGGAAATCCTCGAATTCGTCGAGCGTGAACTGACCTCGAACGAAGGGGGCTTCTACTCGGCACTCGATGCCGAGACCAATGGGATCGAGGGGGAGTTCTATGTCTGGGAAGCCCGCGACATCGACAAGATCCTCGGGGCCAACGCCACAGCGTTCAAGGACGCCTACCACGTCAAGGACTTGGCCGATTTCGAACACGGCAACGTGCTGAGATTGTCCTCGAAGGATCTGCCGGGACCGGCCCGCGACATCCGCATCGGGGGGCGTTCCGCCCAGTCCGATGAATTCGCGGCCTCGCGCCAGAAGCTGCTCGAAGTCCGCAACAAGCGGCCGAAGCTGCTGCGCGACGAAAAGGTTCTCGTCGGCTGGAACGGCCTGATGATCGGGGCCTTCGCCCGCGCGGGAACATCGCTCAAGCAACCCGAGTTCATCCGCACAGCCGAGAAGGCGGCCCAGTTCGTCATGTCCAACATGCGCGACAAACAAGGTCACCTGCTGCACACCCACACCGCCGGACAGTCGAAGCTGAACGCGTACCTGGACGACTACGCTTTTATCATCGATGGTTTCCTGGCCCTGCACGATGCGACCAGCGACGCCAAGTGGCTGCGCGCCGCCAAGCAGTTGCAGGACGACCAGTTGAAGATGTTCCGCGATGAGGCGGGCGGCGCGTTCTTCTTCACATCGCACGAGCACGAGGAACTGCTGGCACGCACGAAGAACTGCTACGACGGCGTACTCCCCGCGGGCAACAGCGTCAGCGCCCGCAATCTGTTGAAGCTCGCCAAGCTGACCAAGGAGAAGCGGTACTTGGACGAAGCACGCACGATCGTCGAGTTGTTCGCTTCGAATCTCGATCAGTCACCGCGCGGGCTGACCGTGCTGGCTCTGGCGATGTCCGAACTGCTGGCCGCAGACCAGCCCGACGGTCAGTCCGGAATCACCGTCCCGAAGAACGTGGCGCAG
>JANMLE010001463.1:0-2028 GCA_031372385.1 Planctomycetota bacterium
GCTCCAGATCCGCGTCAAAGAGAACATGGAGAAGGCGGCTCAACTGCTCGAAAAGTGTGAACTCGTATCAAAGGTCGAGATCGTCAAGGGGACCATCGACGCCACCCTGAAGGCGGACACGTTCGACTACAGTTCCATCCCGACATTGATCATCGAACACGGCTTTCAACTGACGATGTTCCGCGAAGAAGAGGTCAACCTGGAAACCGCGTTCATGTCGCTCACCAAGGGACTGGTCCAATGACATTCCCCCTCCGAGCGTGTGAGTCATTGTGGCGTGTGAGTCTTTGTAGCGTGGGTTTCAACCCACGCAAGCTGTCGTACCGCGTCGGCTAAAGCCAACGCGACATCTTCGGGCGGACCGCCATTGAACATGAACGCTTCACACGCTCCCCGCGAGATCGCCACGACCGGCATCATGGTCACTCCCATCGCGATGGGTTGCTGGCCCATCGCGGGAGTGACCAGTGTCGATGTGACCGAAGCCGCCAGCCTGGCCACGTTGCAGGCGGCCGTCGATAGCGGCGTCAACTTCTTCGACACGGCCTACTGCTACGGCTACGACGGCGAGAGCGAGAAACTGATCGCGCGGGCGCTCGGTTCGCGGCGCGATCAGATCGTGATCGCCTCCAAGGGAGGCATCCATTGGGAAGACCGAGTCCAACACAAGGACGCCCGCCCCGAGACGCTTCGTCGGCAGTGTGACGAGAGCCTGCGGCGATTGAACACCGACCGGATCGACCTCTATTACCTGCACGCGCCCGATCCCCGCACGCCTTTGGTGGAATCGGCCGCCGCTCTGAAGGGGCTGCTCGACAGCGGCAAGATTCGCAGCGTCGGCGTCTCCAACTTCACCCGCGAACAACTCGCCGAGTTCCATGCCGTCTGTCCCATCGCCGCGTATCAGCCGCACTACAACATGCTGCAGCGCGAGATCGAAGCCGCTCAGTTGCCGTGGTGCATCGCACACGGCGTGTCGGTCATGGTCTATTGGCCACTGCAGAAGGGCCTGCTGGCGGGAAAACTCCCCCGCGATCATCAGTTCGATCCGAAGGACGGCCGCCGCAAGTACCCGATGTTCGCGGGGGACGAATGGCGCAAGAACCAAGACTTCCTCGACCAACTCCGACCGCTGGCCGACAAGACCGGAACAACGGTGGCCCAAGTGGTCCTCAACTGGACAATCCAACGGCCCGGAATCACCGTGGCGCTGTGTGGAGCCAAACGTCCCGATCAGATCATCGACAACGCCGCATCAATGACGTGGCGGTTGACCACCGCTCAGATCGCCCGCATCGACGCCGCCATCGCGACCCGCGGCACGGTGGTTTCGCGGGCCGCAGTGTCGTGAAGCCGAGCGACCGTTTGCCGATCTCATCGGTCGGAAAGCAGTCGGGCGAAGCTGAGAGTGGAACCGACACGTTTTCGGTTGCTGACACCGTTGTTCACCCCACGCTGCTCTGGGGTCGCGTGCCCGTATGGGGGGCTGGCGCGACCATTTGGAGTGCGGTGGCTCGACACCGCTTTGGCATTGTTCTTCGCCGCTGGCGGCTTTCACCGTGACCATCGACGGTGATCAAGGCCATTCCAAAATGCCAAAGCGGTGTTGGGGCACACTCTGGGTCACACCGCACTCCAAATATGAAATTGGAACGCCCGACCCCTTCTTCATCATCATCTGGAGTGCGGTGGCTCGACACCGCTTTGGCATTTTGGAATTCTTTCACCCGCCAGTGGCGAAGAAAAATATGAAAGCGGAGTCGAGCCTCCGCACTCCAAAATGAAAATTGGCCGGGGGAGTGGTGTGATGATCGGATGCCGCATGGTCGGCCAATTGGTCGAAGGCGACCAGTGAGACGCCCACGGCGATGTTAGGACCTTCCGAGAAACAGGAGGTGGGGGTGAGCGCCAACGAGCCGCCATTCCGCCGCTTGGCGCAGGCGCTCGCCATGGTTGTCGATCTCGGAGGCACCTTGCTCAAGGACGCGACCCGCGCCGTCGTTCTGCAAAAGGCGACAGATCTCGTCG
>JANMLE010001466.1:0-1711 GCA_031372385.1 Planctomycetota bacterium
GCGGGACGCGAGGGACTGGCCCCGGTCGCGCAATACCGGGTGCGCGAGGATGAGGAGATCGACAAGCGCCGCGCCGCCGACAGCGCGCCGAAGGGTGGCAAGGATGATCCCGACAACACTCCGCGACCGGCCGGACTGATCGGGTCGCGCGTTCCGTTGTACGTGGCTCTCGGATCGGATCGACAGTTCTGGGCGGCCAGCTCCGCGTTCCGGCGGTTTGAGATTGGAGCGGACTCGATCCACATGGATTCGAACGCGCTGGCGATCGGCATCGCCTCCCAGCGGTTGCAGCAGATTGGCGACCAGTTCTTCGTGGGCCGGAAAGCCGCGTTTCACGATGCGGTCATCTTCTCGGCCGTCGACCGCGATCGGATGGTCAGTCCGTGGCGAACAGTGCTCGGTGCGCAACTGCTCGAACTGGTCCCGGCCCGCGATGGCGGTGCCGTCGGTCTCTCGGAAGCGGGGCATGTCGTGCTCGTCGCACCCGACCGCCTGCGGCAGGGGGGATTCGATCTCAAAGTGGCGGTGGAGTTGGAACTGCCGGGCCGCGTCAACCAGCGGCTGGTGACGTCGACTCTGCATGACGGCCGGATGTTTCTGGCCGCCGCCGGTGACGTGACGCAGTTGTGGATCATCGGGCTCGGCGGACAGATCGATCTCAATTCCAAGCTGGCGAAAGCGGAAGCCGTGCAGGCGGGAGCCGTGCTCGTCGACGAGGGACTGGTGGTGCCACTGCCGGGCCGGCTGAAGCTGGTCGGTGTCACGGCCAACAAGAAGTCGGTGCAGGATTGGCTCGCGCCGGTCGGTGAGAATCCGCCGCCATCGTGGAAGCATCTCGTCCGACTGGCGGGTGACGAAGTGCTCGCCTGCAACGGTGTCGGCCTGTTGTCGCGCATCCAGGTCCGAACGAGTGACGTCCCGCACCTGGCCGAAACCGCCAAGCTGCAACTCGGCAGTCCCGTCGATGTCGCTCCGTCCGTGCGGGGCGACGCGCTGTTGGTCGCAGATGCCTCGAAGCTCGTGCAGCAGTTGAACTGGCGCACGTTCGATCAGGACGGCAAACGACAATTCGCGGCCACGGTGCGCGGTCTCTGGCCGGCCGGATCGTCGTGGCTGGTCTGGTCCGACGACCACAAGTTGCACGCGCTCTCCGAGGGACGCGACCTGCCGATCCGCTGGTCGCTCGATTTGAAAGACTTGGAACCCGCCGGTCCGCCGGTGGAAGCGGGGGGTCAGTTGTGGATCGCCTGCCGGAATGGAACGGTGCTGGCCGTCGACGCGGCGACGGGGACCGAGTCACGTCGCATTCAACTTCCGCAGGCGTTGACGATGGGCTTGAAGAAACTGGACGACGGCCTGTTCGCCGTCTCCTGTGATGGGGCGTTGTATCGGTTGGATCTGAAGGGCGCTCAGTGAGGCCGTGTGAATCTTTCAAGTTCGGTCCGTCACAAGCTGTCGCGTTGGCTTTAGCCGACGCGGTGCGACATCTCGCGTGGGTTGAAACCCACGCTACAACGATTCACAAGCCCTGAACGCCCGACCCCAAGCTTGCCGCGTGTTTATTGAAAAGGAGGAAGCCGATGAGAGTCATGCGAGATCGTGGTCCCCACCACGCCGTGGCGCTGTTGTTGGCGTTCGTCCTGATGCTCACGGCAATGCCGGCCGGAACCGTGTCCGCTGATGATGACGACACTCCCGAAAAAACGCCGAA
>JANMLE010000278.1:0-5199 GCA_031372385.1 Planctomycetota bacterium
ACAGGCCGCGACCACAATGCCTATGGATTCACCATGTGGATGGCAGGCGGCGGGATTAAGGGAGGAACCAGCGTCGGAACGACGGACGAACTCGGCTCGGTCGCCGTCGATTCACCGTTCCACGTCAAGTACCTGCACGCGACGATCCTGCACCAGATGGGCCTCGACCCGAACAAGCTTTCGTACTTCCACGGCGGCCTCGACCAGAAACTCGTCGGCGTCGAACACATCGAGCCGATCAAGCAGATCATTTGAGTGTTAGGCGGCATTACGCGCACCATGAAAACCAACACACACATTGCTGCATGGTGGTTCGTTTCGTTAGTTGGTGCTGCCCTCACCGCAGGTGGCTTGTTCGGTGTCTGGCTTCAGGGCCGCTTCTACGAGGGCGGCTTCCCAACCGCCGCGACAGTCGGCGAGGTTCGCGATGCTTTCACTTGGCCGACAGCGTTCACCACGGCAGGCAGTCTCGTTGTCGCCGCAGTCATCTTGGCCAGTCCGCTGACCTCGTCGTGGCCGACGAGTCGGCGATACATCGCGTTCGTCATCTTCGCGCTGCTCGTTCTTGTGGCCTGTGGCGTTTGCGGTCACTTTGCAGGCAGTCGAGTTGCCAGGAGTTTGCACTGATGACCATGCCGCCTAACCATGCGCTGCATCGCAGTTGCATTCGTCGCGTCTCGTGTCCGCCGCCGCTGAGCCTGGTCGTTCGTCGAATCGAAAATGGCAGGGTGACGCTGGGCTGAGGCGTGCCACTGCTTTCGGTCAGCGGACCAAGCGTTCGTTCTCGAAGTTCGCTTGGATCGCCGACCGAAAGCAGTGTCTTCGAGCGATGAAACGCGGCCGAAGTTCGTTGACCAATTGCACTGCTTGGCCCAAGGCGGCCAAGCAGTGGCACAGTTCAACCGACGAACCTTCCGGCCACGGGCCCCCGCCGCTGACAATCCGCGTTTCATCGTGTTTCGATCGGTGACCCCGAGCCATACGCAAACGGAAACGGCTGTTGCTGGTCTGAGCACAAGTAGACTTGGACCGGCCGGAACGGCTTGCCGCCGCGCGTCATTGGAAACGTCGCCAGCAGCTCGACGCGGCGAAAGTAGCGGGCATACGTTTCGAGATTCGGTGGATCTTCGACGCTAATCAAGACTCCATCCCAGCCGAGCCAGTCGTCTGGCCGGCTCCAGTACGCGAAGCCGCGGGCGTCGCCGTTGTTGTAGCAGGTGACCGGCACGCGGTTCCGCACCGCGAAGGCGAGTTGACCGCTGTCGTACCAGTGCTCCGTGAACAGGAACGTGTTCGGCCGATCGAGGATTCCGCGGGCTTCGAGTTCCCGGCCGACCGACTCCCAGCCGCTGATTTCTCGCGCCGGGTCGCTGCGATGCGGAAAATCGACCACGCCGAATCGAGCCTGGCAGAAGAACAGACCCGCGATCACCAGCACAAATGCGGACATGAAGATCACCCAGCGCCGGACCAACGTGGGATCGCGAGTCGCATTGAAAGCCCACAGGGCACCGACGAGCGGGAACAACGGGACGAAACCGATCAGCGGCCAGTGCGGCAGGATCGGGCGCATGCACGACACGCCGAAGAACAGCGACAGCGGGACCACGGACAGGCAGACCAGGAACCGTTCGATGCCGTCCAACTCGCGGAACCGACGCAGGCGGGTCACGAGCACGGTCACCGCGGGAACCCAGATCCACGGCAGCAAATATCCGATTGGGCCGACGAGCATGATCGCCAGTCCCACGGGACTGAACTGGAGACCGACCGCACGTCCCCCTTGAAACGCGATCGAGGCCCAGTCGTGCCGGGCATTCCAAATCAGCACGGGAGCCAGTCCCCCGGCCGCCAGCAGTGCGGCGAGGTACGGGCCGGGTGTGCGCAGGATTCGCCAGGCGCGCGGCGTGACGATCACATAGCCGAGTGTTCCCAGCGGCAGCAGCACTCCGTGATACTTGCTGGCCATCGCCCCGGCGCACGCCAGTCCGACGCAAGTCCAGGCAAGGATTGGGCGACCGGTTCCGAACAGCGCCTCGCTCAGCGCGCGCAGCGTCAGCAGGGCAAAGAACAGGAACGGGCCGTCGGGCAGCACGAACGCACCGGCCGCCGCCGTGTAGTACGCCGACAGATTCAACGCCAGTGCGGCGAAGTAGCCAGCGTGCTCGCCGAACCAGCAGGCGGTCCAGTCGAACAGCACCCATGTGCTGCCCGCAAACAACAGCACAAATCCCAACCGCAACGACAGCGGATGCAGCCACCCGCCGCACAGCGCCTGTCCGGCCGAGGCGACCCACATCAGCATCGGGGGATGATCGAAGAAACTCCAATCGGGATGGACGGTGTACAGGTAGTGGTAGGCTTCGTCGTTTCCGAGTTCCATCCCCGCCGCCCAGCCCAACCGCAGCACGAATGTCACGACGATGAGCACGAAGACGCTGCGGCGGGGAGTCCAGGGCATCGTGGTGGTCTTTCATTCTGGCAACGGAATCAGCCGCAGGGCGCTAGCCCCGGATTATTCATGATGAACCACGAAATACTCGAAAGACACGAAAGTGAAGAGAGTTGCGATGAGAGCATCTCAAGACATCGCGCGTCGTGCCAATGCGGTCACTTGGGATCAGAACTCTTGACCCTTCTTCCCTTTCGTGTGTTTCGTGTATTTCGTGGTGAATAATCCGGGCTAGCCCCGGTTCGGACGTGCGACCCGAACGAGAACCGGACGCTAGCGCGTTCCGGCTGATCCCGCCAGGGAATCTTGCCACACCCCGGCATCGAAAGGGCCAGAGCATGCGTCCCACGCCGCTTCATGTCCATGCCAACCTCGCGTCGCTAGAATCTGCCCGCGTCAACTTGGCCAATTCAGGAGGAACCACGAATCTCACGAATCAGAAAAGACTTCAGGACAGGGGCGCGGAGCCAGACTTTCGAACCGCGTCGACGCTCATCCGGCGCATCCCCCGTCTTCTGTCTTGATTCGTGTTATTCGTGAGATTCGTGGTTCATTCTCCCAATGAATGCGGCCCCAATTCTTGGAACATTGCCCATGACGATCGTTCGGAGTAGAGCTCGTCGATCCCAATGTTCACGCCATGATTGCTCTGCTTGAAATGAAAAGTTCCCGCCAAGATTCGGAGACCCCATGAGACGGTTCGCTGGTTTGCTGCTGGTTGTTTTCTCGATCGGTTGGACCGCAGGGACCGCACGGGCCGCGGACGAACCGGCGAAGGCGCGTCGTCCGCAATTGCAGATCCTCAACGGGTCCGGCCAGACGGTCGACATCTTCTGGTTGAAGTCCGATTCAGAGCGGGTCGCGAACGGGACGGTCGCGCCGGGGAAGGAGACCGTCATTGGGACGACGCTCGGGCACCGGTTCGCAGTGGTCGGGCGCGAGGACAAGGCGGAAGCGGTCGTCACCGCCGAAGTTCCGATCCAGGGATTCCGCTTTGATCCGGAACGGAAGCACGGTCCCCCCGCGTTTTACACTCAGTCCGCCAGCGCCAACGGGTTGCCGATCGTCGCGTCTGACAAAGTCAGTCCGTTCGCGTTGAAGGAGGCGGTCTATCTGGTCAACGTGATGCTGGCCAAGCGGCCGGATGTTCGCGACGCGATGGTCAAGAGCGGAGCCCGGCTGTGCATCATCGCGCACAACGAATTCACCACGGATCTGCCGGAGTTCGCGCGGCTGGGTGAGGGCGAAGCCCCCGATCCGAACCTGCGGCGGTTTTCGGGGAAAGATTTCTGGGATGCCCGGGCGCGCGGGACCGGCGGCAGTGAGACCGACCCGTACTGTTCGTGCGGTGAGGAGAACCTGCTCGGCTACGACGGCGACCCGTATTCCACCGAGTGCATCCTGATCCACGAGCTGGCTCACAACATTCATCTGCGCGGACTGCAAAACGTCGATCCGACGTTTGATTCCCGGCTGCGGGCGACCTACCGCAAGGCGATGGACGCCGGGTTGTGGAAGGGCAAGTACGCCTCGGTCAACCACCACGAGTACTTCGCCGAAGGGGTGCAATCGTGGTTCGACAACAACCGCGAGAACGACCACGACCACAACCATGTCAACACGCGGGCCGAACTGATCGAGTACGATTCCGGCTTGGCCGCGCTCTGCCGAGAAGTCTTCGGCGACACCGAACTGAAGTACACCAAGCCGGTCACGCGGCTGAAGGATCATCTGCAAGGCTACGATCCGAAGGCCGCCCCGAAGTTCGTCTGGCCGGAACGACTGGCCGAGGTCAAGAAAGCGATTCGTCAGGGGGCGGAAACCCGCAGCAAGGGGGCGAACGTCACCCCGAAAGCCGCCGAGCTTGGACCGCTGCTGACACTCGACCGCATCTTCAAATCGGATGAGTTCCAAGAGGAGAAGCAGAGCAGCCTGACGTGGAGCAAACTGTCGGGATCGTACTTCACGCTGGAGGCTCCTGCGGCAGACGCCAACGCGGCAAAGCCCGATGCGGAAGATCCGGAGAACAAGGAGGCGAACGCGAAGAAACGCGCAGGCCGCGACTTGGTCCGTGTCGATGCTGCCAGCGGCAAGCGCGACATCGTCGTTCCCGCCGAAGCGTTCATTCCCGCCGGACAGAAGCAGCCGCTCGCCGTTGAGGCGTTTGAATTCTCGCCCGATGAATCGAAGCTGCTGGTGTTCACGAATAGCCAGCGCGTTTGGCGGCGCAACACGCGCGGCGACTACTGGCTGCTCGACGTCGCCACGCGCGACATGAAGAAGCTCGGCGGCGACGCGGCCGCCGCCTCGATGATGTTCGCGAAGCTCGCGCCCGATGGCAGCCGCATCGCGTACGTCTGCCAGAACAATCTCTACGTGCAGGATCTGAAGGATCTGCGAGTCACACCGCTGACCCGCGACGGATCGAAGCACCTGATCAACGGCACGGCCGACTGGGTCAACGAGGAGGAACTCGAAATCCGCGACGGCTTCCGCTGGAGTCCCGATGGGACGTCGATTGCCTTCTGGCAGTTCGACACCACCGGCGTGTCCGAATTCTTTCTGGTGGACAACACGTCGGGCACGCATTCGAAGACGATCGGCTTCGCGTATCCCAAAGTCGGCGGACAGAACTCGGCCGCGCGCATCGGTGTCGTCGCGGCGGGCGGTGGCGACGTGCGATGGCTCGATGTCCCCGGCGACCCGCGCAACCATTACGTGGCGCGCGTGGAATGGACGCCCGATGG
>JANMLE010001480.1:0-3552 GCA_031372385.1 Planctomycetota bacterium
CGATGCCGGCAGTACGAACGCGCCGAGTCCCGACAGCAGTCGATCGACGCCGCGGACCTGTTCCTTCATGTCTTCCAGAAAGATGAAGGGAACTTCCAGGTTGAACGGTTTCTTTTCGAGGAACCTTTTGCTCGTGATGACGTGCTTCACGCCGGCGTCGCGGATGCAGTAGTTGATGTCCTTTTCCGACATCGTGTAGTTCAGGTTCACGGTGACGCGGCGGGCCAGCGTGACCGCCAGGTTGGCCAGCGCGCAACCGACGGTTGGCGGCAGCAGAATCCCGACGTGTTGTTCGTCGCGGGCCAACACGTCGCGCAGCAGCACGCGGCGAAAGGCGAGGACCGAGGCCAGCAGCATGCCGCCGGTTAATTCGATGCCGGTCGAATCCGCCATGCGGGGCCGCTTGGATGTCTTCTTGCAGGTGCGAACAAACAGACGCGCGGGAGTCAACTCGCCGCTCTTGGCCGCCTCCATCGCATCCGCCCCCTGTTCCTGAACGGCAAATCGGACTTCGTGAACATTCTTCGGCTCCAAGATCGGCTTGCCAAACAGAATCGACACGGGATACGGCCACTGGCGCGGCCGCTTCCAAAAGAACTTGCCGCCCCGGAAGCTGAAGATGCTGCCCCACAGGCCGTGAAGGTAGACGGGAATCACCGGCGCTCCGGTCCCCTGCAGGATCTTGAGCATGCCCGGCGCGAAGGGTTGAATCTGTCCCGTGCGGGTCAACTGACCCTCGGGAAAAATGCAGACCAGGCTCCCCTGGTTGAGGGCTTCGCGGGCGGCCTTGAGCGAGGCGATCAGCGACTTCGGCCCGCCGTCCGCCTTGATCGGGATGACGTCGTACATGCGCGCGAGCCAACCGAGCTTGGGATTGTTCACGTACTCGGCATAGACGATGAACCGCGCGGGTCGCGGCAGATGGATCATCAACAGGATGCCGTCGATGAACGTCACATGATTGGGAGTCAGCAGCGCCGGGCCGGTCTTGGGGATGTTCTCCAACCCTTGAATCCGGACCTTATAGATGGTGTGACTGGCCAGCCACACGAGGAATCTTAGCGTCGCCCCCGGCAGCAATAGAATGATGTAGATCGCGACCGGAATCGTGCCCAGTCCCGCCAGGAGAAACACAAAGCTGGGTGAGAATTTCTGGATGTCGATCATCCAATAGTACGCCCCGGAGATGGCCAGGATGCCGGAGAATGCCAGGAAGTTCGTGGCGGACAGCACCTGCCCCAATTGTCGCGGCTCACTCCGGTGTTGCAAGTAAGCCTCGAGCGGAACGTCGAACAGCCCGGCACTGGCTCCCAGAAAACCGAGTGATACGCACGTCGCATAGAACGCATAGTCCGGTGACGAATGGCCCCACCAACCCGCCAGGCAGAGCAGCATCGACCAGACGGCCACGCCGATCGCACCGAGTGGCACGATCCCCAGTTCCACATGCCCGCCCGACCACCGTCCCGCCAACACGCTGCCGGCACCGACGCCCAGGACCAGCATCATCCCCAGTACACCGATGCGGTGCTGCGGCATCTTGAGTTCCTGCTGCCCGAGTTGGTCCACGTTCATCTGGGCCAGCGAGGCGAGCGTCCAGAAGAACGCGATGCCGAGAGCCGCTCGCAACAACGGACGGTCACTCGCCAACAGCTTGATCGACGTGACGGTTTCGGCGAACGGATTCCAGGGGACCGTCCGCGTGACATCGGCGGCGGGCACGAAGCGGACACCGAGGCTGACCAACCAGCCGACAACGGCAATCGCCAGAATCGTCGCCGCGGCGGGCATCAACGAACTGAGAGTGATCACATCCGTCGGCGTTGGCTGAACGTGTGAAGCCAGCAGGTTTCCGAGCAGAAAACCGACTGCGGCGGGAACGACGGTCATCAACCCCATCAGTCCGTTGGCCTGCGACAACTGCGATTCTTCAACCTGCTCGGGAATGCTTCCCGACTTCGAAGGTGAAAACAACGCAGCCATCGCACCGGTCAGCACGACCACCACAAACAACAGTGCCATCTGCCCGGACAGGATGGCCGCCATGCCCAACAGCATGATGATGATCTCGGCGATCTTGCAGGCGCGGATCACCCGCGCCTTCGAGAAGCGGTCTGCCAGATATCCGGCGGGCGTGGCGAACAGGATGAAGGGGAGCGTGAATCCGGCCAATCCAAGCGACAGAGCGGCCGCCGGTCCCAGCACTGGTTCGCCCGTCGGCCCCAGCGTTTGTTTGGCCAGCGGCACGACCAGCCAGCGAAACGTGTTGTCGTTCAGCACGGTCAGAAACTGCACGGCCAGCAGACTCAGGAAACTTTTGGACATCAAGGGTTCGCGCGGAAGGACCGGCTGCGGCGCGGGTTCGACCCCGTCATGCCACGATTCGTCCAGCGCTTCCGTCGAATCCGGGGTGGTCATCAGTCAGATTCCTGGTGGGATTGTCGAGTCGCCTTGTCGGGCACCGCGAAAGAGATGCTTCGGGAAGGGAGCACTATCCCCGATGACGAGTGTTTTGAAAAGCCAGTCCATCGTCCGATCGGCAGGCGGAGAAGCGGCGGCAATGTCACGCGGATTTCAGCAGTTCCCCCAGAATGTTGTCGTGGGGATAGGGGTGTCCGCGGTGTTGCCGGAAGGCTTCTCCGTACGCCGTGCCGATCCCGGCCCCGCGTGCCGCCGACCAGCGGCGGCAGCCCTCCAGGTATTCGTCCAAGCCATGCTGCCGCCGCAGCCATTCTCGTTGACTGGCGTGGCAGGCGAGCATCTGCAGCTTGGTCTCAAATGTCGTCGAGACATCAATGATGAAGTCGGTTGGCTGCGGCTGGCCGTAGTGGTCGATCCCTTCAATGGCGTCGACGTAGTACAGATGTGGGATCTTCTGTGTCGCGGGGGCGGGATCCCATTGTTGAGTCGCGTAGTTCGGACAACTGGCATTGAAGCAGGCGTCGCGGACCAGTCGGCTGGTCAGTTCGTGGTCGCTCATGTAGTCGACGGGCGGAGCGGTGATGACGATGTCGGGCCGCGTGCGGCGGATGACTTCGGTCACACGGCGGCGGCTGTCGTTGTCGACGACGATGCTCAGGTCACGGAATTCGAGACAGGTGTAATCGGCTCCGATGATGTCCGCCGACCGCTGGGTCTCGGCACGGCGGACCGCGGCGATCTCGTCCGGGGGAAGCTCCGCACTGCCGCAGTCACCGGGGGTCATCGTCGCCAGCGAGATCGGGCAACCGAGTTGTTTCAGTCGCAGCAGAGTCCCCGCGCATTGGATTTCAATGTCATCGGGATGGGCGTGAATCGCCAGAACGCGCGGCAAGTTGTGCATGGACTCCGAAGCCTCAGCAAAGTCGGGGGTCGAATCAAGGGCCGGTCGCGGGAGAGTATACCGTTGGACCTTCAGCGACAAAGCAAGGCCGGTTGGAGTACAGGCCTTGGCGGCGGGGCATTTTCAATTTTTGGCTCTCCGCCATTCCTGTTGAAAGTTGTGTGACGTGAGACGTGAGCGGCCAGGCGCTAGCCGCCGGTGATTTCCAGCAGACCGGCGGCTAGCGCCTG
>JANMLE010001504.1:0-9686 GCA_031372385.1 Planctomycetota bacterium
GGCGACCACGTCCGCGTTGTGGCTCATCCAGTTCAAGGCGCCGAGCAACTTGAACGAGCCGACCGGCGTCCATCCGTAATCTTTGAACCAGACGCGGCGGCTGTCGGGCAGTTTCAATTCCCGTTCGAGCGCGTACGAGCGGATGAGCGGTGCCGGGGAGACATGCTCGTTGATGACCGCCTCCGCAGCGCGAACATCCTCAATCGTGGCGACTCGATCCTGCATCTCGAACTCCATTGGCGGCAAAGGCAAGTCAATCACGGCTTCTTGGTCAGGTCGATCCCCATGTCCAGGAACAGCAACTTCATGTCCTCCCACACATCCTTCTTCGCCGCCGGATTGCGCAGCAGGTACGAGGGGTGATAGGTACAGATCACCTTGGCGCGTCCGTATTGGTAGAACTGGCCGCGCAGCTTGCCGATGGGGGCGTCGGAGGCGAGCAGATTCTTCGCCGCGGTGGAGCCCCAGCAGACGATGTAGTCGGGGTTCACGAGCGCGATCTGGCTGTCGAGGTATTCGCGGCAATTGCCCGCTTCTTCGGGGGAGGGAAGGCGGTTTCCCGGCGGACGGCATCGCAGCACATTGCAGATGTAGATGTCCTCGCGCTTCATCCGGCAGGCCGTGATGATGTCGTTCAACAATTGCCCGGCGCGGCCGACGAATGGTTCTCCCTGTTTGTCTTCGTCGGCTCCCGGAGCTTCGCCGACAAACAGGATCTTGGCTTCGGGATTGCCAACGCCGAACACCGTCTGAGTGCGGGTGCTGGCCAGTTCCTGGCAGCGGACGCAGACTTTCACCCGGTCCGCAAGAACTTTCAACCGCGCGACTCGTTCATCACGCGGAAGATTCAACGGCTGAAGCGCCGAGCACGCGGCTGCCGGCGCGGGAACAGCGGGAGATGCGGCGGGAGTAGTGGCGGCAGCGGGCCGTTTGGGGGCGGGCATGGAGGGAACCTGATGATCGGGATTCGCGGACGAGACGGCGGGCAGCCCGCGCTGGGGCTGTTCGTGGTGAAGGCTGTCGGCCGACCTGATCGGACGCGGGACGTCAGCCGGTGACGGCTTTGCGGCAGCGACGGGTGACTTCGCGGCGGGAAGCGGTTCGGGCACCGCCGGAACGATGCGTTTCCAATGGCTCAGCCCGGCTCGTTCGAAGTCTTCCAGACGCTGCACGACCGCCCGTCGGACCGCAGCCAGTTCCAGTTCGTCCATTCGATCACAGACTCCGTACCGGGGAGAAGAATGTCGCGCCGCCTGACACGATCGCGGGGACGAGCCCAATGGCATTCACTGTATCTGCAAAGTAGCAGGCACATTCCATGTGCCGTCCGCAGTTTTCCGGCAGACGGCACATGGAATGTGCCTGCTACTTTCTCATGTGAGGACCATTGGGCCCGGTCGATGCCCAAGGCCGGGCGGTAGTCTGGCATTCTGAAATCGGGTTCGCCAGCCTGCGGCGAAGGTCGCCGCCGAAGCCACATCACGGAGCGAATGCAAAGCCATCCTGTCCGTGGCTCGCGTTACGGCTTCGCGTCGGGGGCGGTGATGAACTTTTCGTGGTCCGCCAAGTCCGAGACTTTTTTCTTCAGCGATCGGCGGAGCGCGGCCCATTGCGCGGCGGCGTCCTTGAAGGTTCCGGCAGCCTCATTGAGAACGAACACTTCGTCGGCCCCGTGAGCCATGGCCCGTTCCACTTCCATGATGGCCGGCACCAATTTTTGACGCAGATGTTCCACGCAGCCCTTGGCCAGCCGTTCAATTTCGTCCGCCAGTTGCTTGACGCACTTGCGATCCTCGTAGCGTTCGTCCTCGCGCAGTTCGCGGGTCGCCACAGTCGAGACGCTGGTGATGGTTGATTCGATGGCGTTCAGGCGACCAAACGCCGAGTTCTTGTTCTTGGCCTCAACCAGTTGTTCCTCGGCCTTTTCCAGTCCCACGCGCGCCTTCTCGAAGTCGGGCCTGAGTTCCAGCGCCTTCTTGAAATTGGCGATCGCCATCTGCATATTGCCCATGTCGGTGTAGACGTTGCCGAGGTTCTGGTACGCCTCGACCATGTTGGGATCGAGCTTGATCGCCTCCTTGTACGCCGAGACCGCCATCGGGTTTTGCTTCAGTTTCCGCTGCGCAATTCCCAGGTTGTAAAACGCCTCGGCGGATTTCTTGTTCCGCTGGATCGACTTCCTCAGGTAATCGCACGCCTTCATGTGCTCGCCGATCCGGTTGTGAATGGCGCCGAGATTGGTGAGGTGCCGGCTTTCCATCGGCTGCAGCAACGTCAGCTTCAGGTATTCGGCAATCGCCGTGGGGAAGTCCTTCGACAGATAGGCACACGTCGCCAAACCCTCGTGGGCTTCACAGCAGTCCGGGTCCAAGTCGACCGCACGGGTGAAGATGTCGACGGCGGCCGGGATGTCCTTGCGCGTGAGCAGGTCTCGACCCTGTTCGCAAAGTTTTTCGACATCTGTCTCGCTCATGGACAGTTTCCTTGATGGGGAGCCGATGGTGCAGGCAGTCTGATTCCAATCACCGCGTGAAACGCCATCTGACCAGATCGCGGGGACGGAGTATAGGTTGTCGGTCCGTTGTCGGTCAAAACCAGACGGCAACCATCGAGTCCCGAATTCACTCGAATCAGCGACTGCACCCGCGACTCATCGCATATCGTCGCGCGGCTGGAGGGTCCGTGGCCAATGCGATACGATCCCCGTCGCAATTGAAGCGAGTGTGGCAAGATTTCCTGGCGGGATCAGCCGGAGCGCGCTAGCGTCCGGTTCTCAATCGGGTAGCACGTCCAAACCTGGGCTAGCGCCCTGCGGCTCATCGAGCTGCCAGGAAGATTTGCCACTCCGATTGAAGTGATCGCAACGGAGCGCGAGACGGACCAGTGCCTGAAGGAGCTATCATGGCGGCGACGAGTGTCGGATTTGGGTGGATGGAAATTCTGTTGATCTTGTTGGGGGGAAGCGGCCTGTTGGGAATGCCGCCCGGACAGCGTGATGCCGCGTTCTTGAAAGCGGCACCGCGACAGAGTCTGGTCTACGTCGAATGGGCGTCGCCCGGCGCGGGACAGCCCGGTGCCCGTGGAATCGATGGCTTCACCGCCGATCCGGAAATCCAGGCCCTGTTGCGTGCGATCGACAAGTTGCTGGCCCCCACCGACGAAGCCGGGGCCGAAGATCCCGAGCATCTGCTGCCGCACCGCGACACCCTGCGTCTTGCCAAACTGTTGGCCGCGCATGCGGGATGTCTGTTCGCTGTCGCCGATCCGCCGCTGGCGGGCAACGAGCGGATCAAGATCCCCACTCCGGCCGAAGTTCTTTCACGAGTTCACATCTGCCTCATCGTCGATGCGGGGGCCGATGCGGCAGCGATCCTCGAAGCGATCGGGCGCGCGTCGCACGCGGAGATTCCCAAGCAGCCGCGGATGCACGAGATTCCCGGCCCCCTGGGACTGAAGCTCGCCGTTCACCAAGAGGGAGAGCGATTGCTGATCGGCTTTGGTCGGGGAACGATCGAACGTGCTCTGGCGGGACTGCGCGGCGAGACACCGGGGTTGGATTCCAATCCCCGGTTCCAAGCGGGATGGAAGCACGTCTCCACCGAGCGGGTCGGTTCGGTCGGTTGGCTTGATCTCCAAGGCACCGCCGATTTCGCGATCCAATCGATGGGCCCTGCCGGCATTCTCACACAGGCAGTTTGGCGCGGTGCCGGTGCGGATGCAGTGGAGAGCGTGGTTTCAGCAACCGGTGTTGTCGACGGCAACATCATCCAGCGGACGTTCGTGACCACGGGGGGACGAACCGATGGCGTGCTGCTACTGGCGAAGAGTCCCGGTCTGCGGCTGGAGCAGCTTGCACACATCCCCGCCGACAGCGATCTGGTGCTGGCCGCCAGTTTGGATCTGCCGCAACTCGTCTCGGGAATTCGCGACCTCGTCGCCAAGACCAATCCCCTGTTGGTCAAAGTCTACGATGAGGGTGTTAAGGAACTGGAGTCGGAGATGGGACTCAACCTGGGCCAGGACGTCTACCCGGCGTTTGGCAACGCATGGACGGCATTCAGCGCGCCGTCCGAAGGGGGACTGGCGGGAAGCGGCCTGATCGTGGCGGTCGAAGTGCGTGATCGCGTCAAGGCCGGGGTGATCTTCGATCGGCTGATGCAATTGTTGGAGCAATCCATGCTCAGCGAAGACACCTCCGATTTCGGGGTGAAGGCCGAGCTAAAACACCAGGAGTTTCTGGGTCACTCGATCAGCTACGTCAGCACGTCCGGCTTTGCCTTCGAGGCCATGCCCACCACGATTCCGTCGTTCTGTTTGACGAAGAGCCACCTGTTGTTTGCGGTGCATCCCCAGGCGATCAAGGCCCACCTGCGGTCTGTCAACGCGCCGCGTCCAGGCTTCGAGACCGTCGCGCGGACAAAGTTTGCCCTGACAAAGGACGAGCTGTTGCTGGCGGGCTATTTCGACGGAGCCGGGGCCGTCCAGAAGTTGAGCGCGCTCGTTCCCTATCTCGGCCAAATGTTGACGGAAACGGCCCAGGGCCATGGATGGGAATTCGATCCGTTCACAATCCCGTCGTCCGCGGCACTCGTGCCGTATGCGGGGGACGTCGCACTCTCGATCGCGCGACAAAAGGACGGGGTGATGGTGGAGTCGAAGAATCCCCACATTGGCATGGCGCTGTTCGCCGTGCTGGGCTGTGCCCGGTCTTGGATGCAGCCCAACTATGAGATGCTGCTGGAGGCGAAACGCCAACGCCGACTGCCCGCGGAAAACACCGGGCTCGGGGTCGCCGAGGGGCAGGTTGTTCCTGCCAAAGCCGAACAGCCCGCGGCCCGTGATCCCAAGGACAAGGAAACGAAGGAACAGCCGGCGGGAGTTGTCGCCAGACGACTCACCCCGTTGTTCCTGAAGGCGCTCGTGCCCGACGGCATTCAACCGCTGGTTCCCGAGGATGTCTTTCGCAGACTCGCCGAACCGCCGTCCCCCGAAATCTTGAAGCAGCGCGAAGAGCGTCGAAAGCAACTCGAGGAACGCCGTCGCGAACGACTCGATCGTCGACGGGCTCCCCCGCGCCCCCAGGGTCCAACGCCGATTGATTGACCGTGATGGCACCGCGGGATACCGACTCACGCCGCTTCGTCGCCGCACATTACTAAAGGAGAGCCGCTCATGTCTCCTTGCTCGGCGCGTCTGCTGTGGTCAGTGCTGGCCCTTTTCTCCACCGCCACAACCACCCCGATCGCATTCGCGGCACCGCTCCGCAACGTGGTTGTGATTGTCGCCGACGATTTGGGGATGCAGTTGGGTTGCTACGGCGACACGGTGGCCAAGACTCCCAACCTGGATCGGCTGGCGGCGGAGGGGATTCGCTTTCAGCGGGGCTGCTGCACGACGGCCAGTTGCAGTGCCAGCCGCTCGGTCCTGGTGAGCGGCCTGTACAACCACGCCACCGGTCGAAGCCGCGCTGATCTTCCAATGCCGCGCCGACGATGCACCTCGCGCCGACCTGCGTTTGATCGGAGGTGGCGGCAAACTGGTGCGAGTGCGGCCGTGAGTTCCATCGGCGACGAGTTCAGTGACGCGAAGTGACACTTGTTGGCAGCACTCACGCGAGCCACCATGATGTCGATGCTCGCGGTCATCGAGCCGACGTGAATGCACCGTTCGGTCGCTCCGACGGATAGACTCTGCAGCTTGTTTACAAATGGGGCGACGATTTGTTCCCGCCGCCCCACTGCCTGTGGCCCACGTGGCCGATTTCATTCAACACCTTGAAAGGAGTTCGTTCATGAGGCGTCTGACTGTCTCAATCTCAGCTTGCTGGTCGCTGTGGCTGATCGCGGTGTGTTGCAATGTGGATTTGACACGCGCCGCGCGAGCCGCGGAACCCAAACAGGGGACTGCCAAGCAAGTCGACTTGGGCGGCGGCGTCTCGCTGGAAGTTGTCTACATCCCACCGGGCGAATTCCTGATGGGCAGCACTCCGGAAGAAAAAGCCTGGGCCACTGGCATTGAAGGAGGCGCCCAACCGGGGACGGAACGTGAGTCGTACGAAGGCGAGCGACCGCGACCGATGCGTGTGAAAGACGGTTTCTGGATGGGGCGTACGGAAGTCAACGTCGGTCAGTTTCGCCGCTTCACAGAGGAATCCAAATACGTCTCCGATGCCGAAAAGCCGGACGGGAAGACGCAGTGCTTTGACCCGGAATGGAATGGCTATCAGTTGTCTAAGAGTGTGTTGCATCCTTGGAAGCCGATGCCCGGCAAAAGTTGGCGCGATCCGAATTTTGCCTTTCCACTGAAGGACCATTTTCCAGTCGTCTGCGTGAGCTGGAATGACGGTCGAGCCTTCTGCAAATGGCTCACCGAACGAGAACGCGCTGCGGGGCGACTGCCTGCCGGATTGGAATATCGGCTGCCTGTCGAAACGGAGTGGGAATACGCCTGCCGTGGCGGCAGCAAGGACAGCCAGTATTTCTGGTGGGGCAATGAACTGAGTGACGGCGAAGGCCGGCTGAACATTTCGGCCATCGACTTTCTGCCTGGCCGCCAGCGGACCTGGCCGCTGGGGAAAGCTCCTTGGAGCGACGGATACTCGTTTGTCTCTCCGGTCGATCACTTCGGTGAGAAAGGCCGCAACGGCTTCGGCATCGCCGACATGTGCGGTGGAGTTTGGGAAGTGATCCTCGACGACTTCGATCCCAAAGGCGGGCATGAAGAGTTGCACGTGGTCACAGAGAACCCGCGACCTGTCTGCCGAGGTGGCAACTATTTCGACGTACCGGGCAACGCGCGTTGTGCCGTGCGACTGGGATTGCAAAGCACCCGCTATTCCGACTCGCGCGATGGTTTTCGAATTTGCCTGGGCGTCCCGCGACGATGACATTCCGCATCCGCCTGTCCCAGTTTCGTCCGTCATCAAGGGACAGACGAATGGGCGACAGTCGAATGCAGAGGGATTTGCAGATGGCGTTCACGAAATCAATGCGGACTGTTCGACGTTCGGCGGTCATTCCGCTCGTCGCTGTTTGGCTCCCTTCATTTGCTTGTCCCCATTCGCCTGTCCGTCCCGTCCCGTCTGATTCGCGTTAGAGAAACCAGCAACGGAACCTGCCAAGGACCGTTCGAGAATTATCTGTCGCATTGTCGCTGATCGCTCCGCGATCAGAACGTTGAGCAGCATCCATACTTCTTTCGCGACGACCGCCATTACTCCGATGCCGGCCGAGACTACATCGGCCTCCTCTGGTTCGAGACGCTGCTCAAGCATGACGAACGCCCCGTCCCGGAATGGTGCCGCGATGAGATCGACTCACTGCGGAAACGTGCCGCGCAATGACATCCCACGAGTGCTGAGACGTGACAAAGGGAAGACGCAATGACGAACGTGAAGCGACTGCTGTGTTGGTTCGGGTTGCTCGGGAGCCTGCTCGCAAATCAGGCGAGTGCGGAGACGATCTTTGTGGAGGCGGAATCCATGCAGCCGTCGTCGAGCGGGTGGGTCGCGACGAGCAACGACCAGACCGGGCGGGCTTCGCGGACGAAGACGCTGTGGGGCGCGGATGGAGCGGGGGATGCGGTCGCGAAGAAAACGGTGCGAGTTGCTGAAGCGGGGCGGTATCGAGTCTGGGTGCGGTACATGCAGGTCGCGGCGTGGCGCGGGGCTTTTCAGTTGGCGGTCTCGGTGGGTGAGAAGCCGGTGGCGGCGAAGACGTTTGATCTCAATGTCGTGCCGGGCGTCGCCGATTGGGAATACATCTGGCAATCGTTCGATGCCAACTTACCTGCCGGAGACGTGACGCTGTCGTTGAGCAAGCACGAGCAGAAGAATTGTGTTGGGTATGTGCGGCATGTGGACTGTGTGCTGCTCACGACGGACGACACGCTGGTGCCGGATCATCTGCCGTTCGGGCCGCAGACGCTGGTGCGAGTCACGATCGGCGAAGGCTACGACCGGCCGGTCTACATGCACTTGTTTGCCGATCATTATCGTTCGCCGTGGTACGCGCACTACGCACTGGGGCGCGACGGCATTCGCGCGGAACTCGCGCCGCCCGCCGCGCAGATGCTGAAGTCGGGCGACGTCACGCCATGGTGCAATCTGACGCCGACTGTCTATCAGGATTCGGGAGCCGCGCTGAATCTGTCGGTGCGGCATTCGTATCACGAGAAGGCGGCCCACTTCCGAGCGAAGCTGGAGTTCGGGCGTGTTTCGCGTGTGATAGGCTTCCAGCCTGTCGGGACTGCGGGCGATTCACGACAGGCTGGAAGCCTATCCCACTTGGGCGACGTCGAAGTCATCAAGGCGTTCGATGTCGAAGCGACGCCGAACGGTCTCGTCATCATCGCGCCGCCGGATTTGGAGTCGCCTCAGAACATCGCGCGGCTCAAACGCGATCGCGAATTCGCGGACGAGATCGGCAAGCTGGCCGATGCGTTCGACTGGCCGAAGCATGGTCGCAAGCCGGTCAAGATTCCGTTTCTCGTCAGCGCGAACATCGGCGGTTACGAGCTGCCGGTTGATGCGGCGGTCACGGCGCGCGAACAAAAGACGCTCGACTACTTCGGCTTCAACGGTGCTCACGAGCGAATCCTGCACGGTGCGTGGCACATGCAGAACGACTCGTATTGCAGCCCCGATCTGGCCGCGATGCGCGAGCGCGTGAAGCACGATGTCGAACACTTCAAGAAGTCGGGCCGCCGCATCAAGGACATCGCGGCCTGCATGTTGATGGACGAGCCGACCGGCCAACCCGCGTCGTTCATGGCGAAGGACGAGGCGTATCGCGAACGCTTCCGCGAGTGGCTCAAGGCGAAATCGCTCACGCCGGAAGATTTGCTCGTCGCGAGTTGGCACGACGTGCGACCAGTTGCTGAGTCCGAGCGCGAACAGTTCCCGGCGCTGCATTACTTCACGCAACTCTTCCGCACGCGGGCCATCGGCGACTTCATGGCGACACAGCGGCGAATCATTGAGGAGGCGTACGGCGTGAGCGGCAAGGCGCTAGCCACCGGTTCTTCTCCGATCGGAGACGCGCGGGACGCCAACAAAGGACCGGCGGCTAGCGCCATGCCGCTCACGAAGCGGTCGCTGCCGTTCCTCGTGAACTTCAGCGACGGGGCCGTCTATCACGCGAACTTCTGCGGGCAGGGGATCGACTACTTCGAGTTGCTCGACGCCGACGATCAGAACGCGATCTGGGGCGAGGACTGGGCGAACAATTCCTCGACGTACCAGTGCGGCGCATTCAACGTCGCGCTGATGCAAGCCGCCGCGAGGAAGCGCGGGCAGACGATCGGGCATTACCTGATCGCTCACGCCGGTCGCACGCCGTGGGACATCAAGACGAAAGCCGTCAGCGAGACCGCGCGCGGCGTGCGGCTGTGGATGAATTTTTCGTACGGCCCGATCTGGAGCAGCCATGAAGGCGGCCCGACCTGGCGTTCGCATTTGTGGCATCATCGACCGGAACTCTGGACGGCCAATGCCGAGATCAGCCGCGAGATCGGGGCCGTCGAAGATTGGCTCGTCACGGCGAAGCCCGCACCGGCTGAGGTCGCGATTCTTTACAGCTCATCGACTGACATCTGGACATTGCCCGGCAACGTCGCGTTCGGTCACGACCGCATGCATACCTGGCTCGCGCTGACGCACGCTCAAACGCCGGTCGACATCGTCCCGG
>JANMLE010001517.1:0-4255 GCA_031372385.1 Planctomycetota bacterium
GCAAGAACAAAACTCCCACTACCCCTACAAACAATCACTCGTCGCGTCGCGGACGGCGTGTTACACCCAAACCATTTCCGCGCGAATCAAAAGGAGCGCGAATGAGGAGTGCTGTCGAACTGGAGCCAACAGACAACTGCCGCTTCGCGGCGGGCAGCTCTCGGGCGTTGTTGCCGCACAGCTCCTTAAGGATCGGCGCATCAATTACTGTCGTCTTTCGCTCCGCGAAAGAACGTTCTTTCGCGGAGCGAAAGGCGACAATGCGACAGTTATTTCTGCGCCGATCCTAAGCGTGGTTCGGATGATCGTCACCCACGCTCATACGGGCGCGACGGGACGCCCACACGGAATCGCCCGCAGGGATGACGACTGGTCGTCTGCCTGAGAAGGGGCACGCGCCAGCACAATCGCCGCTGGTTCGAGGAGCCGCACGCTCGACAGCCCCGGTCATCCGTTGCCGTGTGGCGGGAGGCGCGGTGAAACCGCCACACAGGTGACGAACCGATACCAGGAATACTGGCACCAATGCGGCCCAGACGGAGGTGTCGACTGATGCCAGCGAGTGTCCAACAGAGCGGGCTCGATCCACCCCGAACACGTCCGATCGGTAAACCTTGCGGGAATCCGCCCGCGAAAACTCCCGGACTTGCCACTGGGCCGCTGATCTGACTATCATCCGACCGCTCGGCGATTGACTCCTGACAGATGAATCAGAACCATCTCGGAGAGGTGACAGAGTGGCCGATCGTGCTGGACTCGAAATCCAGTGTGGGTGCAAACCCACCGAGGGTTCGAATCCCTCCCTCTCCGCATAAACGCTAGTTACACTTCGGTGTAACTAGCGTTTTTTCACAACGCCCCGCTGGCGGACTAGGAATGGTCTGGGGCGGTTGATGAGTTGGATTTCCTGCATCCATTGGTGGATGCAGGCCACCGAAGCGATGGGACATCGGTGGCTGGACGACCCGGCGCTGGTTCGAGTGTTTCTGGATGTGGCTGATCGCGTGTGTCGGCACTGCGGTGGCAAGATGCATGTCTGCGATCATCGGCGGCAGCGGATCGAGACGCTGGAGGGGCAGCGGAAGATTGTCCGTCGCCAGGTGAAGTGTATCGACCGAACGTCTTGTCCAAGCCGTCATCGCACCGTCAGCCCGGAGGCGGAAGCGGCCCTCTGTCTGCCGCGTTCGATCTTTGGCTGGGATCTGTTTTGCCGGATCGGGCACCGTCGGTTTTCGCGGCATTGGTCGGTTCCTCAGATCCGGGGCGAGCTGCAGGACGGCGATCAGATTCGCGTCTCGGACGATGCCATCGAAGACGTGATCGCCAAGTATCAGGCGATCGTGGCGGCTCGTGAACAGGAGCCAGGGCGGCTGGCGGAAATCTATCGCGACGTGGATGACGTCGTGCTGGGCATTGACGGACTTGCAGCCGGAGGAGGGTCACGAGACTCTGTACGTGACGCGGAAACTGACCAAGAAGCACGTCTGGTTTGGTGGGCCGCCGGTGAGCAGTTCGGCTCCGGAAGTCCGACGGCTGATTGCTCGCGCGCGGGAGCTGATTGCTCGGGCGCGAGAGCGTGTCGAGCGGCTGACGGAACGCATCGGTCGCGAGCGCGTCGTCCAGCGCGAGTCGGCGATCTCCGACTGGGAGGCGTTGCCGCTGGTCGAAAAACTGGCGGCTCCGCAAGGGGTCAAAGCTCCGGCGGTGGCGGGGGGCGGTTGCGATGGCGGTCGGATGCAGCGCAGCGACTTGCCCGAGGACGCGAAGTCCCACTGGTGCGAAACCAAGGTCGGCGCGTTGCTGGAGATCGCGGCGAATCCGCACGACGCGGACCCTTGCCCGCAGGCGCCGACCAAGTTCCTCGACGTGGTCCGCATGGAGCAGGTGACTCGCGAGATCAAACGGGCCGTGCCGAAAGGTTCAGGATCGGCAATGGGCATGGTTGGAACTCCTCAAGTGGAATGGAAAGTGGCTTCACCCGTCACGGCGTGCGGCGGGATGTTCCACCTGGGCCAGCCGCGTCGACCGGTCGTCCGGGGAGAGCATCGGCCACAGTTCAACCAGGCGCAAAACCTCAGCATCTTCGGAAACTGCTCCGGATTTCGCAGCGCGCCGATTGACTGTTTCAACGACATCGGAACGCAGCCGATTGTTGGCCGTCCTAGTGACATCAAAACCAACGCCATCCGGTTCGAGCCCCGCCTCGGCCACGTTCCCGTTTTCGCGTGGTGTCGCACCGCAGAAAGGACTAGCGAGGCGCCGCCTCAGTACCGACGAGGCGTGTCATGCGGGAAACGGAATTCGGCTGACGGCTGTCGGCTGATCGGCTGTCAGCCGCTTCATGATTTCTTCCGCGGCGACCTTCGATTAACAACTCCCCGGCCGACACCTTCCGGTTCAACTCGATTCCACAACGCGAATCATTCACTGCAACGCCCCGACATCAAGCTTCCTGGCCAGCGACGGAACACGGTTGCTTCTCGGGTCGACGACCGCGTCTTGGCCGGCCCACAATGGGCGGAGAAATAAAAAAGGTGAATCGCTTGCGGACAGGTTTTCGGGATAATCTGTCGGGGGCACGAGGCGGTTGGTTCTCGTCGTCCAGTGAGACCGCGATCAACGGAAGAAGCGGTTCGCACCGCAGATCTCCGCGCTGTCGCGACAAGTGTTTGCAGATGTCCCAAAGCTCGTTCTAGGGGAGACGCAACATGAAGGCAGGTCGCACAGGATTGTTCGTCGTGGGTTTTTTCGCCGGCGCACTGTCCGGACCGGCGCGTACCTTCGGCAGTGACGCCTTGGTCGCCCATGTGAGTGGGGTTCACGCGCTGGAATTCGTGGACGGGCAGACACTCATCAGCGGCGGGTCGGATGGTGCCGTGAAGCGGTGGAAGCTGGACCGCCCGGCCGAGCCGCATCCGCTCCGCGGTGATGCGGCCGCGGCGAAGCGGGGTGTGAAGGCGATCCGGTTTGACGCGACAACGAACGCCGTGTGGGTCGCGCGCAGCGGTGGTGTGGTTGAGGCGATGGGACTCGATGGACATTGCCGCGGCAAGTTCAAGAACCCGTCACCCGCTCCGATCGTCGGCCTCGGGTTCACGGGTTCCGGAGACGTCCTCGCCGCAACGGGAAAGTGGCCGCACCGGGACGGCCAGGTGTTGGTTCTCAATCCGAATGATGTGGTGTGCGCGAACACTGTCGGCACGGGTTCGGAAGGGGACGTGGTGTTTGCCGCGATGGGAGCCGAAGACAAGTTCCTCATCGGCGGGTCGACGGGACTGGCGCTCTGGTCGGCCCGGCGGGGGAAGATCGAGCAGTACCTGCGGGACGAAGTGCTCGCGCTGGCGTTTCACCAGCCGTCGCAACGGGCGTTCGTCGCGACCACGACCGCGCGGCTCGACGCCGTCCACTGCAAGGGGGGCAAGGTTTCCAACGTCCGTCAACGCGGCGAGGAGCCGTACACGAAGATCGCCGCGTCGGAAGGGGGGCTGGCCGCCGCCTCGGGACGGCAGTTGGACCTGTTTCAACTGCGGGGCGATCAGCAAGTCATCAGCAACACGTTGAATTTCCCGGCCGAAATTCTCAGCTTGGCGATCACGAAGTCGAAAGTGGCGATCGGATTCGCCGACGGTGGCCTGTGGGTGATGAACCTCGATACCGCGGCGGGCTGGGAAAAGACCGAATGCGTCGACAACGAGGCCTCGGTTCTACGGTCGGACAATCTGGCCACGCTGCAATCCAACCGTCTCGCGCGGACCGAACGGGAACGTTCTCGTCAACTGGCTCAGGGTTCGTTCTGGCACGAGCAGCACGAGGCCAAGATTGCGGCCCAGATCGCCGCGCGGCAGGCGTGGGCCAAGGCGATGACAGAGATGGCCAATCTGGAAGTTGTCGCCTCGAGCAGTGCCACCACCGGCGTCTCAGCCAAGTGTGGGAGATGCGGTTGCCCGTGCCTGCTGAACGCGGTTGCCTGTCCGCGGGGATGCGGCGTCTTCACCGGGACGCGCTACAAGTGACTCTGGTCCGACACCGACTCGGTCAGCCACTTTGAATTCGCGTCGGTCTGCACACTGCACATCGGCGGGAAGAAGGTCGGCCGATCGTCCCGGCGCAGACGCGACGTGACCGAACGGGCCGGATAGACTACCCGCCGCAGTTCGTGGGTGGACTTCGCACGCCGCCCGGCCATCGTTCGCGTTCAACCAGGAAACGTCACCATGTCGATGCGATGCACTATCGTGCTGGGGTTGTTGTTGTC